>DASZFV010000280.1:0-9862 GCA_035939455.1 Polyangia bacterium | reverse complement strand
TAGACCCGCCCGAGCTCAGCGGCGAGCGCCCGGTTCTCGGCGTTGGTGGGGGCGACGCCCCGCCGACGCGCGAGCGTCTCGGCGAGCGCGAGGAAGCGCCTCGAGTCCCGATAGACGCGCGCGAGCGCGCGAAACGCCTCGGCGTCGTCGGGCGCGAGCTGGAGGATCCGTTCGAGCGCGTCGGCGGCGCGATCAAGCCCCGTGCCGCCCGCGCCTTGCGCGCCGCGCAGCTCCTCCCACCCGGCGGTCACGCGGCGCAACAGCGCCACGCGCTCGGCGTCCGACGGGGCGAGGTCGGCGAGGCGTTCGAGCACGCGGAGCACGTCGACACCACGGCCCTGATTGTCGTAGAGCTTCTCGAGGGTGCGCAGGGCCGCGCGATCGTTGGGATCGGCCGCGAGCACCGCCTCAAGCTCGCGCGTCGCGGCCTCGACGTCGCCAAGGCGATCGGCGAGCAGGTCCGCGCGCTCGCGCCGCACGCGCGCAGCGACCCCGGGATCGGACGCGCGGCGGGCCTTGTCGTCCAGCCAGCGCGCGAGCTCGGCCCACCGCTCCGTGCGACGCGCGAGCTTGAGGGCGGCGTCCCGGGCTTCGTCTTGCTCGGGGGCGTCCGCGAGGATGCGCTCGTAGGTCGCGAGCGCGGCGGCCGGATCGTCGAGGCGTGCCGCCTGGACGTCGGCGAGCTGCAAGCGCAGCTCAACGACCCGCGCCGCGTCGCTCTCGAGCTTCGCGGCCTTGGCGAGCGCCGTCGCGAGCTCGGGCCAACGCTCCCGCCGCGCTAGCAGGTCGACGAGCGCGCGCGTCGCCGCCACGTTGCTTTCGTCGAGCGCAAGCGCGGCCTCGTATTGAGCGACGGCGTCGGGGAGCTGATCGAGCTCCTCTGCGTAGACGCGCGCGAGCGCCAGCCTGAACGGCAGCGCCGCCGCGCCGACGCCCGGGCCGCCCGCCATCTCATCGACGAGCTCGACGTAGTCCGCCGCGAGCTCGGCCCAGAGGCCCGTGGCGGCCGCCGCCCGTTCGAGCTCGTCGCGTAGCCCCTCCGCGCTCGGATCGCGGCGGAAGGCGGCTTCCAGCGCCGCGAACCCGCGGTCGGTGGCGTCGAGCTCCTCGATGTAGAGCCGCGCGACCTCACGCAGCGTCTTCGTGCACTCGTCGCGATCCTCCGTGAGCTCGACGCGCCCGAGCAGGAGCTCGACGACGTCGTCCCAGCGCTTCTCGGCGCGCAGCGACGCCTCGGCGCGCGCGAGCGCGGCGCGCGGCTCCTCTTCGGCGGGCTCGCGCCGCCAGATTTCGAGCCAGCCGGCGACGTCATCGGCGGCGGGACGCGCCTCGTCCGCGACAGAACGCCACGCGCCGCGCAGCGCCGAGAGCGCCGCCTCGACGCCCTCGCGGCCGGCTGGACAAGGCACGATAGTCAGGCCGAGCTCTGCGTGAAGGACATCGGCCTCGAGCGCGGTGGCCTCGGTGAACAGGAAGTGCGGGCCGCCCACCGCCTCGGCGAGGACGCGCGTGACGAACCCGATGTCCGGGTCGCCCGGCGCGAAGCCCACGAGCACGAAAGAGCGACGCCGCGCGAGCTCGCGCAGCGACGCCAGCATGGCCGCCCCGAGGCGCGCGCGCTGCGCCGCGGCGCCGACGATCAACGTCTCGGGCGCGGCCGTCGTGCCGCAGAGATTCAAGACGAAGCCTGCCGCGTTCGTCGCCAGCGGCGGCGCATCGACGTGGGCAAACCAGGGCTCGCCGCCCGCGTCACCGACGCCCGCCCCGCCCCAAAGATCGTCGAACCCCGTCGAGATGACGCCGCGCCACGGGATGGCTCCCGCGGCCGCGATGAGGTCCGGCGTCGCCGCGCGCACGGGGTACGCCTCCTTCAAGACGTCGACCGCAGCCTCTCGCTCGAGTCGTTCACCGAGGTAGGCAACCAGCGCGCCGTGCCGTCCCGCGGCCGCGAGCGCCTGCCATTCGCCGCGGGAGGACGCGTCGGCCAGCCGGCCGATGAGCCGTCGGGCGAGCTCTTCCCACCCGGGAGCGCCCGCGAGCTCGGAGCAGCGCAGACCGGCGACGAGGACTGTCTGGCGATGCTTGAGGCGCTCGAGCAGCGAAGGGGGGATCTCGATCATGGACGACGTGCCCTCCTGCGAGCTCGGTAGATACCGCGAAAATTGACGCAAGGACAGCGAGCACGAGGACGACATTCGCCGCTGGCCACCTGGGAGCGCGCAGCGTCGCGCGCGACGCCCGCGCGTCGAGGTTGCGGCGGCCCACCCACCTTGCTACCGTCCCGTTCACCATGACGCGCGCCGGCTCCGCCTTGCTCACGTTGGTGGGTGGGGCGTGCTTAGCAATCGGGTGCAGCGGCGCCAGCCCCAAGGACATCAACTTCAACACCGACGCCGAGAACGGCTTCGAGCCCCCGCCGCGAGAGACCGCGAGCGAGACGAGCGACGCCGAGGACGTCGACGCCGCGGCGGGTGCGGCGGGTGGAGCGGCAGGTGCGACCGGCGGATCCGGCGGCGGAACGGCCGGAGAAGCGGCTGGCGCGTCCGGCGCGGCCGGCGGCGCGGCGGGAGCTGCCGGCAGCGGGGTCTCCGACGGTGGAAACGCGTGAACCCAAGCTGGACAATGCTCCCGATATGGTCCAAAACGGCGATAATCGAACGGCCGCCGCGTTGACCGCCTGACGGCCGGAGGAATCGAATGCAGGTTGTTTGCGGCAATTGCCAACTTACGTTCGACGCTCCCGAGGGAGCGACAGGGCTGGTCTGCCCGATCTGCCGCAATCCCCTCCAGCAGGTCGAGGCGGCCGCCGCGGGCAACGGCGCGGCCAAGCCGGTTCGCAAGATCATCGACTGGAACGGCGGGACGCTGACCGACCTCATCGCCCTGCTCTCGGCGCCCGCCGTATCGGCGCGCGTCGAAGTCATACCCGTCGGCGCCGACACGCCCATCGGCGAGGTGCACCTGGTGGCCGGCGGCGTGTCTGACTCGATCTACGCCGGTGAAGCCACCGACGACGCGCTCGACAAGCTGCTGACCATCACGCCGGCGCGGTTCCGTGTGGAGCCGCGCCTGCCGAATCCGAAGACGGGTGAGCTCGGCACGCCCGGACCCGAGGCGGGCACGCTCGACGGCCGCCCGCTCGCGCACCTCATGCGCTACTGCGAGGACTACGTCATCACGTGCGCGATCGACGTGTGGCGCGGCAACGAGACGGCGCGCGTCGACTACCGGCGCGGCGAGATCAGCGGCGTCACCGTGGGCGGCATCGACGCGCCCGAGCGCCTCGCCGAGGTCATGCAGTGGGCGTCCGGGAACTACCGCCTCAACTTGCCGCCCATCCAGCTGCCCGCGGTGGCGCCCAAGCGCACGACGGCCGGCGTCATGCCCATCGTCTCATCTTCTTTGCCATTGTCTTTGCCCTCGGCGCCCGAGCCCGCGTCCGGCGGCCCCGCCGGCGCCAAGACGATCTTCGGCATGCCGCAGTCCGAAATCGCCGCCGCGCGCGCCGCCGCCGAGGCGATCATGCAAGCTCAGGGCGTGGGAACACCCGCGCCGCCCGACGTCGCGCCCCCACCCGTCGCGGATATGGCGCCGTCCCCAGCGGCGGCCCCGGCGCCCCTGGCCGCGTCGCGCGCGAGCGCCACCAAGACGATGTTCGGCGTTCCCGCCCCCGAGCTGCCCCAGGGGTTCGTTCCGGTCGGCGTCCCCCTCGCTGCGGCGCCGGGCGTATCGGCCCGCGCGACCGAACCGGCGCTGTCCGCCGAAGCGGGCCCGACAGCCGTCGTGGAGAGCGACACGGCGCGCGCCGAGCGCATCAGCAAAACGGGCGCGCGGAAGGTTGCCGTCCCCGCCCCCGAGATCGGGACGGCGACGATCATCGGCACGCCCGCGCCCGCCGCCGCGAAGGAAGCCGGGCGGGAAGCCGGGAAGGACGTCGGGCGAACCACTCAATTCGGCTTCGAGGCCCGCCCGGCAGGCGCTCCCCCGTCAGGCGTCCCAAAGAAGGTCGACCCGAAGAGCGACAAGAGCGAGAAGACCAAGCCCGTTCGGGCCCCCGCCGCCCCCCGCCAGACGGAACGCCAGGGGCCCCTCTGGACCTACGTCGGCGTGGGCTTCGCATTCGGGCTCGCGTTGCTAGGCATTTACCAGCTCGTCGGGCGGCTCGCGCACTGACCGACGAGGCGCGCCGCCTCTGCGCCGCATCGGAGAGCGATGTTCGCTGACGTCGTAGACGCCTACCGCCGGACGCGAAAGCCGCGCGACATCCTCTGGAACCGCTTCGTGGCGCGGCCGCTCGCGGCCGTGTTGCTCCTGCCGCTCGCGCGCACGCGCGTCACTCCCAACCAGGTGACGCTCGCCACTCTCGTGGTCTTCGTGACCGGTGCCGCGATGCTCGCGCTCTGCCCCGCGCGCGCCGCGCTCGTGGGCGCCGCCGCGATCCTCGAGCTGTCGTATGTCCTCGACTGCGTCGACGGTCAGCTCGCGCGCTTGAAGGGGACCTCGTCTCCCGTGGGCGCGCACCTCGATTTCCTCATGGACGAGATCAAGGCCTTCCTCCTCGTGGCGGTGGTCGCGCTCCGCTTGTGGCGCGGCACGCGCGCCGACGCGTGGCTCATCGAGGGCCTCCTCGGCCTCGTCGCCGTCGCAACGGCCATCAGCCTCACGACCTTCTTGCGCCGGCCCGAGTACGCCGCGGCGACGGGCGCCACCGTCGCCCATGGCACCGGCGACTACGGCGCCGGCTTCCAGACGGCCCCGAGCGCGGCGACGTCGACAGGACGCCGCTCGCCCTTCGCGCTCGTCGAAGCCGTGGGCCGCTTCATCGTCCACTATCCGAGCTACATTCTCTTCGTGGCGCTCGCGAACCGCATGGATCTCTTCCTGCACGCCTACGTCGGCCTGAACGCCGCTTACGCCGCTCGTTCGCTGCTCGGCATCGCGCGCAAGCTCGGCCGGAGCGCGCCCGGGAGCTCCACGTGAGCGGCGGCGGGACGCGCAAGGCCGTCATCGTCGCCGCGGGCCGGGGCCGCCGTCTTGGCCCCGAGACCGACGAGATCCCCAAGTGCATGGTGCGCGTCGCGGGCCGCGCCATCCTGCACCGCCAGCTCGAGGCGCTGCGGGCCGCCGGCGCCGACGACCTGGTCATCGTGCGCGGCTATCTGGGCGAGCGCATCACGACGCCCGCCGCGACGTCGCGCCCACGCTTCGTCGAGAACCCGGACTGGGCCGAGAACAACATCCTCGCGTCGCTCATGTACGCCGCGCCAGAGCTTTCCGGCGGGTTTCTCTTCTCCTACTCCGACATCGTCTTCGCCCGCGAGCACGCCAAGCGCGTGGCCGACGCCCCGGGCGCCGTCGCGCTCGTCATCGACCGGCGCTGGCGCGACGCCTACGTCGGCCGCGCGCTCCACCCCGTCAGCGAGGCCGAGCTCGCGCGCGTCGAGGAGACGCCCGACGGCCCGCGCGTCACGCGCGTCGGCAAGCGCCTCGTCACCGCCGAAGAGGCGGCCGGCGAGTTCATCGGCCTCGCGCGCTTCTCGCCCGGGGGCGCCGCGGCGCTCTCCGCCGTGTGGCGCGAGGCGCTCGCGCGCGGCCTCGAGCTGCCCTTCGGCGCCGCCGCCACACTGCGCAACGCCTATCTGAGCGACGCGCTCAACGCCCTCTGCGAGCGCGGAGTTCCGCTCGTTCCTGTCTTCATCGACGGCCGCTGGCGAGAGATCGACACCGAAGAAGATCTCTCGCGCGCGCACGCCGTCGTCGACACTTGGGATTGACGCCGTGCCGGGACCGGATCCCTCGCACTGGCTGCACCGGCTCACGCCCCCCGAGTGGCTCGCCGCGGCCGACACCGAGCTCGAGCGCGCGGCCGAAGCGCTCGCGCGCCGCGCCGTGCGCCCCGGCGTCACGCACGCGCGGCGCGCCGCCGGCATGGCGTGGAACGCGGTCCTAGCGGCCGCGCCTGATGAGCCGACCGAGGACGCGCTGGTCGCCCGCTTCGGCCGCAGCTACATGGAGCACGTCACGGCGCTCGCCTCCTCGACCGATGCACCGGCCGAGGTCTGCGGCGCTGCCGCGCTCCTGCGCGACACGCCACCCGCGCCGCCCGCGCTCATCACGCTCGGCAAGCCCGACGTGACCGCCCTCGAGGCCGCCCGCGCCATCATCGCGCACGCCCGCGCCGCCCTCCTCCGAGGTTAGCGAGATCAAGTCAGCGAGAATGGATACGTGACAACCTGGCTGCCGTTCGACGGCCGGAATCGGATGCCGCCCACGACGCCCTTGATGCATCCGTAAAGCCCGCCCTTCTGCAAGATCGCCGGCGCCTCGACGCGCACGCCGCGCACGTTGCCCGTGCGCTGGACGCGAAACTTAACGGTGACGTGCCCCGGGACCCACGTCTCCTCGTCCGGCCGCGCGCGCGCGATGCAGCTTAGGATGGCGTCCTCCTTGGCGCGGAAGCGCGCGTCGATCTCGTCCTGCGTGAGCTCGTGAGAACCGCTGTCGTCGGACAGATCGAGGTGCACGACGTCCGGCCGCGAAAGGTCGTCGCCCTGACCCACGATCTTGAGGTCGGCCGCGCTCAGCTTGATGGGCTCCGGCTCGTCCATGACTGGCGGCGGGGCCTGCGGGTGACCACCGCCCGACGGCGCGTGGGTATCCCCCAGGTTCGCGGGCGGCGCCTCGGTGGGCGACTCGGTGCCGCCGAAGACGCCGTTTCGCGCGAGCCGCAGCGCGCCACGCCGGCGGCGCTTCCTCTTCTCTTTGACCTCGCGCACGGGCGCGCCCGCGTCGGCCCTGACGGGCGCGCGCGCCGCGAAGCCGCCGTGTTGCCTCCAATACGTGTAGCCGCCGAACGCCAGCGCGGCGACGAGGAGGCCGGCCAGGAATCCCTTCATCGTGCGATGCCGCAGAGCCTACAGGATTCGTGCCGGCCCCTGTGTCATTGTTTGAGCGTGGCTCTTCCGCGCGCGCAGGACGTCCGGCGAGCGCGGCACGGACGGAGCCGCCGCGGCATCGTGGCGGCCTTCCTGCTGCTCGGGCCCGCGCTCGCGGTCGCACCCCGCGTGCCCGCCAAAGAGCATACGGCGGCGTGTCCAGAGCTCGCGGGGATGATGGCGCGCGTCCGCGCGGGCCTCCAGGCCGCCAGTGGGCAGCGGCTGCGCGGCTCGTCGCTGGGTGCGTATCAGGTGCTGCGCGCCACGGCGGCGAGCATGGCGCACGACAGCGCTGGCCGGCGTTGTGGCGCGGTCGGCCCGACGCTCTCGGTGGCCGTGGCGCGAGCCGACGCCGCCCCCACCGCGCTCGACGCGAGCCTCGAGCTCGACCGCGGGCTCGACGACGTCCTCTCTCTCGCCACCGACGGCCGGTTGCCCCAGGACGTCTCGCCGCCCAAGTTGCTCCCCGTGGCCGAGGCCGCGCTTTATGGTGACGGCTGCCCGGACCTCTTCCCAATGACGCTGCGCCTCGACGGTCCGCGAGAGGGCCTTCGCGCACGCGTCTCGGCCGTGCTCGATGACCTGCGGGCCCACCCGCGCTGCGCGCAGATCCGCCGCATCCTCGAGCGTGCCGCGCCCGAGCGCCTCGGGCACGCGGTCGATTCGATCCGCCTCGACGAGCCGGACGAGAGCGACGCCGACAGCGGCCTCGCGAGCCGATGCCCCGAGCTGCCCCTGGTCGTCGATCGGCTGGCGACCGCCATCAGCGTCGGCGCGCCCCAATACAACGCGGGGGACGCCGCCGCCTGCCGGCACACCTACGAAGTGACCGCCTCCGCGATCGCGAGCCAGGTCATCCCCGAGGGGCGGTGTCCGACCGTGCGGACGCTGCTGGCGGCGGGCCTGACGCGCGCCAAGGGCGCCGCCGACGATCGCGAGGCGGCCTGGGACCTGCGCCACAGCTTCGACGCCATCCTCTCGGACGAGCCCGGCCCCTCGCCTTGACCTTGCGGAGGCCGAGGCACTATGTTTATGCCCGCCTGGAGAAACCCCGGACTGCCGAAATTCGACATTCGACATGACCCGCGGCAGAACCACATCGCGCGGGTCCCGGCCGAAGAGGAGTCGAGGTGGGATTTTGGGCGTGGCGCCAACAAGGAGAAAACGGAACCCATGAAGAAGGCTGATCTGGTGGATGTGGTCGCACAACAGAAGAACCTCCCGAGACCGCAAGTCGAAGCAACGATCGACGCGCTCATCGAAGCGGTCGCCGATGGTCTCTCGAAGGGTGATCGCATCGACCTGCGTGGGTTCGGCGCGTTCGCCGTACGTGAATCGGCCGCCCGCGCGGGCCGCAATCCTCAGACCGGTGAGACCATCCAGATCGCCGCGCGGCGCGTCCCGACCTTCAAGGCCGGCAAGGAGCTGCGGGATCGGGTGAACCGCACCCGTTCCTAGCTCCATCCGCTGGGGGGAGCAGGATCAGGACCAAGGCCAAGGTCGAAGGTCAACGAATGGGTACTCGGCTTTTCATCGGCAATCTTTCGTATAACGTCAACGAGCAGGAGCTTCGGGAGGCGTTCACCGGCGAGGGAATTGAGCTGCGCAGCGTCCGTGTCGCGCTCGATCGCGACACGGGGCGCCCGCGTGGCTTCGCGTTCGTCGAAACCGCGACGGACGAGGGCGCGAAAGCGTCCATCGAGAAGCTCTCGGGGCGCATGCTCCAGGGCCGTGCCATCATCATCGAGGAGGCGCAGGCCAAGCCGATGGGGCCACGGCCCGCGGGGGCTGGTGGCTTTGGCGGGCCACGCCCGGGCGGCTTCACCAGTCCACGACCTCCCGGCGCCGGTCCGCCCGGCGCGGGCGGCGGCGGTCCTGGCGGCGGCTTCGCGCCGCGTCCCGGGGGCTTCGGCACTCCGCGTCCCGGCGGCCCTGGCGGCGCCCCGGGCAACTTTGGGCCGCCTCGCGGTCCCGCCGGCGGCGGCTTCCGGGCCGGCCCGCCCGGTGACAGCCGCGGCGGCCCGCCGCGGGCCGCGGGGGATGCCCCACGCCGCGAGCGTCCCGAGAAGAAAAAATCCACGCGCCCCAAACCCGAGGAACGCGAGCGGGGCAACTGGCGCTGGAACGGGAAGGTCGACGAAGACTGAGCGCGGAGGGCCTCAGAAGGGCCCCACGCAGGCACCCTGGCGGACGCGGGAGGGTTTCCCCCTTCCCGCGAGCCGCTCCCTCTGGGTAAGGTGAGCCGGGGCGGCGAAGCCGCGCGTCTCGTCGATGAACTCGCTCGCAATGCTCGCGCTGGCGCCGGGATGAGGGGCTGCGATGAGATGACTGCGTGCGAGAATGGGGTGATGGAGCGGGAGGTGATTTCGCTGGATATACCCGTGCCGGGGGAGTGCGGGGGGTGGAGGCTCGACCACTTTCTCAAGCGGCGCATCGGGCGGCTGTCGCGCACGAAGATCCAGGGCATCATTCGCGAGCAGATCTCGTTTCCCGACGGGCGGCGCGCGCGGCCGTCCTCGGCGGTGCGGGCGGGCGAGATCATCCTTCTGCGCCGGCCGGCGCCCGTCGAGCCGGTGGTGCCGCGCACGTTTTCGATCCTATACGAGGACGACGCCGTGCTCGCGATCGACAAGCCCGCCGGGCTGCCTATGCACACGACGGCGAAGTTCTGGCGCAACACGCTCACGGCGGTCCTGCGCGAGCGCTACCCTGCAGAGCCCATGCAAATCGCCCACCGCATCGATCGCGAGACCTCGGGCGTCCTGCTGGTGGCGCGCACGCGCGAGGCCGCCGGGTTCCTCAAGGTGGCCTTCGCGCGGCGCCAAGTCCAAAAGACTTATATCGCCCTCGTCAAGGGCGCGCCTCCCGACGAAGGCGTCATCGATTGGCCGCTCGTGCTCCTCGACACGAAGACGCACATCCTCATG
>DASZFV010000279.1:0-2778 GCA_035939455.1 Polyangia bacterium | reverse complement strand
GGCGGTCTGGAGAGGTGGCTCGGCGGTCTGGAGAGGTGGCTCGCCGCCCGGCGCGGGCGGCTCCGCGGACAGCGCCGCGCGCGCGACGCCTGAGACGAGCAGCGCCGCGACCAAGCGCCATTTCATGCGCCCGAACCTAGCACGGCCTCTGACGCGGCCGGGCTGACATGCCGCGTCGCCCTCCGAGATGTCCGTGACCGCTCCCGGCAGTGAAGAGCTACTATGGAATGAGCACATGAAAGCGCTTCATCCGGGAATGTTGGCGAACGTACGTGGAGGCGGGCCCCTCGCGCCCGATCCGCTGGCCGAGCTGCTCGACGACGCGAACGCGGGTAACCGCGACAGCCTGGGGCGCATCCTCTCGGCCACGGCCCCCGCCGTGCTCGGCGTCGTCCGCGTCATCCTCGGCGCCGACAATCCGGACGTGCCCGACGTCGCCCAGGAGAGCTTGCTCGCCGTGAAGGACGCCCTGCGCACCTTCCGAGGCGAAGCGTCGCTCACACAGTACGCGCGGCAGATCGCCGTGCGCACCGCGCTCGCATCGCGACGGGGGCGCGGCGCACGCGACCGGCTCCTCGAGCGCTTTCGGCGGGAGTCGGCCTCGATGCCGTCGGAGGACCGAGCCGCCGATCCGGTGCTGCGCGCGCGGCGCACGGCGGCGTTCCGCACCCTCCTCGACGAGCTGCCCGAGGAGCAGGCCGAGACGTTCGCGATGCGCGTCGTGCTCGACTACAGCCTCGATCAGGTGTCGGTCGCCACGGGCGCGCCCATCAACACCGTGCGTAGCCGCGTGCGCCTGGCGCGCGAGAAGCTCAAGCTGAAGATCGAAAACGATCCTGATCTGTGGGACGTGCTGAGGGGCGACGCGTAACGACGGAGGGGCGAGGCGTGACGACGATCGATCTACATCCCGAGGACATGCTGGACGCCGCGCGGCGCGGAACCTTGGCCCCGGCGGCCGTCGAGGACTTGCGCGCGCATCTCGGCCGCTGCGTCGCTTGCCGAATGTCGCTCACGTTGCCGGACGATCTGCACGCCGAGGCCGCCGTCAAGGGCTCGGACGCGCTGCTGACGAGCATGGTGCGGGGCGCGATGGCCGGAGAGCGAATCGCTCACGAGACGCGCGGGTATCGTGCGCGCACGAGCGGGACGGGCCGTCGCGTGGCCGTCGCCCTGGCGCTCCTCTTCGCGGGTGGCAGCGGAGGCGCCGCCGTCTGGTCGATGGGCGGCGCGACGTTGGCGCGCCGATTCGTGCCCGAGATCCTCCAGCTTCCGCGCCACCGCGACCCCGTGCGCGCGCCGTCGGCGCCGCTCCCGACCCACCTTGCCATCTCCGTCGAGCCGGTTTCCGCGCCGGCGCCCGTCCTCGCGCCCACCCGCCCTCAGCGTTTGCACGTCTCGCCGCCGCCCTTGCCGCGCGCTTCCGCCGACGAGCTCTTCGTCGATGCGAACCGGGCGCGGCGCGCGGGCGATTATCCCCTCGCGCTTCACCGCTACGCCGAGCTGCGCCGCATCTACCCGGGTTCGCGCGAGGAGCTCACGGCCCGCGTCGTCGTGGGCGATCTGCTCCTCGCCGAGGGACCGATGCGCGACGCGCTCACGAGCTTCGACAGCTACCTCGCGGCCAGCCCCGACGGCATCCTCGCCGAGGAAGCGCTCGTCGGCCGCGCCTCGGCGCTCATGCGTCTCGGCCGTCGCGACGAGGAGCGCGGGGCCTGGACCCAGCTCCTCCGCTTGTACCCGGACTCGGTCCAGGGCGCCCGCGCGCGCCGTCGCCTCGCCGAGCTCCGCTGAGGCGCTCGTGCTCGCGGGGTTGATCCTCCTCGTCGCCGCGGCGCAGGCGGCCAGCGCCGGGCCGTCCGCCGCGTCGGGGACCCTGGGGCCGACAGATGTGGAGATCGCGATCGCGTCGCCGTCGCCCGGCGCGGCGGCGGCCGTGCGCGAGGACCTCGAAGACCTCCTGGCGCGCCGGGGTCTCGTGGCGCGTTACCGAACGCTCGCCGCCATCGATCGCGACGAGGTTCTGCGGCCCGCGCGCGTGGCGCTCTGCGCCCTCGCGTGCATCTGGATCGATCTCGGCGTCGCGAAGGCAGATCGCGCCTTCGTCTACATCTCCGCGACCGTCTCCGAGCAAGTCGTCATCCGTCAGCTGCCGCTGCCGAGCGGCGTGGACGAGGTCGCGCGCGAGGAGGTCTCGCACATCGTCGCGACGTCGGTCGAGGCGCTGCAAGCGGGCCGCCCGCTGCCCATCGCGACGAGCAAAGCGGACGTCGCCGTGACCAGGACCTCGCCCGCGCCGCCTCCGGCCCCCGCCGCGACGCCGCAGAGCCTCTGGCTGGCCGCGGGTGTCGGCGCGGGCGTCGCTCACGAAGGCGCGGCGCAGCTCGCGTTGCCCGTGGCCGCCTTTTCCTTCACCGTCGCCGCCGAGAGTCGGCGCCTCGCGCCCGCGCTCTGGCTCACCGTCGACGCGTTTTCGAGCGACGCCAGCGGAGACGCCGTCGCGCTGCGCTTCCTCGGCGGCGAGCTCGCCGCGCTGGGCGCCATCGGCACCCGCCCGACGAACCCGCGGGCACGCCGCGTCGCCGCCCGCTTCGGGCTCGGCCCCGGCTTCGAGGTCCGCGAGACCATTCCGACGGCGGCGAGCGGCGCGACGAGCGTCGCCGTGGACGCCGCGCGCGTCGATCCGGGCGTTTTCGTTCGCGCGGCTGCGCGCCTCGAGGTCGGGCTCTTCGGGGCCGTGGGCCTCTTCGTCGCGGCGGCGTGCGACGCGCGGGTCTT
>DASZFV010000278.1:0-10945 GCA_035939455.1 Polyangia bacterium | reverse complement strand
AGGCGGAGCGGCCCTCGACGTCGAACACCTCTTCGTGAGTCACGTCCGCCTCCGCGGAGCCGGAGGCCGCGCGCGAGCCCGAGAGGGGCGTCGAGCCCGAAGCGAAGGCCGCGGGGCTCCGGTCGTTGGGCGCCCGGGCGGCCACGATCGAAACGTCCTCGGGCACGTCCTCCTGATACAGCACGCCGCGCCCGTCGTCGCACGCGACGACGTAGACCGCCGACCAGGGGACCACGGTGAGCTGCGGCGTTCGCGCGAAGGAGAGGGTCGCCCGGACGCCGTAGTCGTCGATCTCGAGGTCGGGGATCGAGATGGGAAGGTCGTGCCCGTACTGCAGCACGAGGTGGGCCTCGCCACGCAGGTGGGCGGGCACGATGACGCCCGGGCGCCGGGCGTCGAGGTGCAGCGACGTCCAGCCCTCGCGCAATAGCGCCAGAAACGCGTCCTGTTTGGAGGGTCGTTCGGGGGCCGGCATGCGCGCCTCGTGTGAACGAGGTGAAAGATTCTTACTCGGGAGCGGCCCAGATGCAAAGAGGGATGCGACAGAGTGAGGAAAGGGGACGCAAACCGTGAAAAGGAGTGGGGGGATGCAAAGCGCCCTGACCATGCGCCGCCTTTTTGCGTTACGCTTTAGGTCCATGAACCGCCTGTCTCCGGCACCCCCGCCCCCGGCCACGGGCCGCTTCCCGTCCGGCTGGCGCGCGCGGCTCGGCCGAGATCCGGTGCCGATCTTGCTGCGCGAGGGCAGCCCGGCCCTCTCGGCCCGCGTTCGGCGCGATCTCATCGACGACGAAGAGGCGCCCGGCGCGGCCGAGGTCGTCGCCTATCCGGAGGTCAAGGCCTTCTTGCGCAAGCAAGAGGCGAGCGGCGCGTTCCCCGTGAAGCCGGCCGAGAAGGCGCTCGGCTCGCAGAAGCTCGCGCGCGCCGTGGCGACGATGCGCGCGCTCGAGCGCCTGGCCGACTTCGGTCTCGGGCGCGAGCACCCGGCCGTCGCGAAGGCTGCCGACGTGCTGCTCGCCTCGCAAGCGCGCGACGGAGGGATCGCGGATCTCTCGCTCGGTGAGACGCCGGACTCGCGCGCCAAATCCGTGGCGCTGCATTTTCACGGCTGGGCGCTCGCGGCGCTGTGCCGCACCGGGTACGACGAGGACGAGCGCGTCGCGCGCGGCTTCGCTTTTCTCCAGGCCTCGCGCCAGGCCGACGGTGGCTGGGCCTGGCGCGGCGTGCGCACCGACTCGGCGGCCCGCCCCTCGAGCCACCTCGTCACGGGGATGGCGCTGCGCGCGTTCGCGGCCTCGCCTTCGCGGCGCACCTCGCGCGAGGCCAAACGCGCCGCCGAGCTGCTGGCGACGCGCTTCCTGCAACCCGATCGCTACCCCGATCGCAAGGCCGCTGCCTACTGGGAGCAGCTCGCCGAGCCGCGCTTCTACACCGACGTGCTCGACGCCCTCGACGGCGTCACGGCCGTGGGACTCGGCAAGGAGAACTCGGGCGTCCGCACGGCCGAGGCTTATCTGCGCGGGCGCCAAAATTCTGACGGGCTTTGGTATCCGGGCGGCCCGCCCAAGCCGGGCAGCGCGCGCGAGGCCCCGCCCGCGAAGGACCGTGAGGCCGCCCGCTGGCTCACGGTGCGGGTCCTCGTCGTCCTGCGGCGCGTGAACTAGCAATGAGTCGAGCCGCGCGCAGGGGCCCCTTTGAGGGTCCCGAACTTGATGATAAAAATACCCGGCCCGTGACCACCGAGTTCACTCTCAAAGCCGTCCGCGCAATTCACGACCTGCCGCTGCCGGACCTGATCGTGCGCGCGCAGAACATGCACCGCGCGCACCACCCGTCGGGCGAGGTGCAGCTGTGCTCGCTGCTCTCCGTGAAGACGGGCGGCTGCCCCGAGGACTGCGCGTACTGCCCGCAGTCGTCGAGGTACGACACGGGCGTCGACGCCCAGCGCATGATGAAGCCCGCCGAGGTGCTCGAGGCCGCGGGCCGCGCCAAGGACTCCGGCGCGACGCGCTTCTGCATGGGCGCCGCCTGGCGCGAGGTCAAGGAGGGCCCGGCCTTCGACAGCGTGCTCGAGATGGTGCGCGGCGTGCGCGCCCTCGGCATGGAGGCGTGCTGCACGCTCGGCATGCTCGACGAGGCGCAGGCCCGGCGCCTCGCCGACGCGGGCCTATCGGCCTACAACCACAACCTCGACACCTCGAAGACGTTCTACGGCGAGATCATCTCGACGCGCGTGTACGAGGATCGCCTGCGCACGCTGCGCAACGTGCGTCAGGCCGGCATCACCGTCTGCTCGGGCGGGATCATCGGCATGGGCGAGTCGCTCGACGACCGTTGCGGCATGCTCATGACGCTCGCGAACCTCGACCCGCAACCCGAGAGCGTGCCCGTCAACGCGCTCGTGCCGGCACCCGGCACGCCGCTCGCCGATCGACCGCCGGTCGACCCCATCGAGCTCGTGCGCGTGATCGCGACGGCGCGCATCCTCATGCCGAAGGCGCGCGTGCGGCTCTCGGCGGGCCGGCTCGCGCTCTCTCGAGAGGCGCAAGTGCTGTGCTTCCTCGCGGGGGCGAACTCGATCTTCTACGGTGAGAAGCTGCTCACCACCGGCAATCCGGACGTGGAGGCCGACCGCGCGCTGTTGCGCGACGCGGGCCTGCGCGCCGCGGTCGCGGCAGACTGAAGCGCATTTCGACCTTGGACCACCTTGGCAAAGGACCGACAGCCGCCGTGACACCCTCACCCGAAGCCCTCACGATCGACGCCTCCGAAATCGCCAAGCTCCAGCCCTGGCGCCGTCCCTGGTGGCAGCCCGCGCGCGGTGACGAGCCGACGTTCGGCTGGATGGTGCTCATTCACGTCACGGCCGTCCTCGGCATGGTTCTGTTCCCGCTGCCGGGCTGGCGCATCGCGCTCACGGCGTGGGCGATCTATTTCCTGGGCGGCCTCGGCACGACGGTGTGCTTTCACCGCGCCCTCGCGCACAAGACGCTCAAGCTCCACCCAGTCGCGCGCGACGTGCTGGTCTTCCTCGCGATGATGAACGGATCGGGCTCACCGCTGTCGTGGGTGGCGAACCACCGCCTGCACCACGCGAAGTCCGACACGCCGGAGGACATCTCGAGCCCACGCATCGGCGGCTTCTGGTGGTCGCACCTGCGCTGGCTGTGGCAGGCCGGCGCAGCGCCCGTGCAAAAGTATTGTAAGGAGCTGAACACGCCCGCGTACCGCAAGTGGACACGCTTGCAGATCCCGCTGTTCGCGGTGGCCTTCTTCCTGGGCCTGCCCTTCGGTCTTTATTTCGCCGCGCCCTCGGGCGGTCACGCGGCCGCGCACCCGGTGCTCGCGGCGCTCTTCTGGATCGGTCCCATTCGGCTCGTCTGGGCGCTGCACGCACAGTGCTTCGTCAACAGCATCTGCCACCTGCGGCCGGGCGTCGCGATGGGCGAGCCGACGGCGCGCAACGTGCCGTGGCTCGGCGTCATGCACGCGTTCCAGGGCGAGCAGTGGCACCAGAACCACCACGACCGCCCCGGTTCGGCGCGCCTCGGCTTCCAGCTCGGCCAGCTCGACGTCGGCTGGTTGACGATCCTCGCGCTCGAAAAGCTCGGCCTCGCCAGGGACGTTCGGCGCCCGGACCTGCGCGAGGAAGTCGAGGCCGCCGCCTAGGCCGCCTGGGTGGCTCAGCGCGCCGCGGCCACGCCCCACTGGCGCCGGACCTCGTAAGCGGCGACGCCGACCGTCGTCGAGAGATTCAGCGAGCGCAGCTCAGGATCGAGCATGGGAACGCGCACCGTGCGCTCGCGGTGGCGCGCGAGCAGCTCGGGCGCCAAGCCGACGCTCTCCCGCCCGAAGATCAGCACGGCCGGGCGCGGGTAGCTCACCGCCTGGTAGTCGCGCGCGCCCGCCGAAGAGAAGAAGAAGGGCGCGCCGAGCGTCGGCAAGGCGCGCTCGAGCTCGGGCCAGCTCGGCCAGACGCGCGGATCCACGCGCGGCCAGTAGTCGAGGCCCGCGCGGCGCACCTGGGCGTCGTCGAGGGAGAAACCGAGCGGCCGCACGAGGTGGAGCTGCGCACCCGCCGCCAGGCACGTGCGGCCCGCGTTGCCGGTGTTCCAGTGGATCTCCGGCTCGACGAGGACGACGTGCAGCTCAGCCATGCCGCCAGGCTACCAGGCCCGGCAGCGCCCGGGAGACGGCGCGACGGCGCCGAAGCCGGGCGATGCGAACCCTGATCGCGCGAAGCCTGGTGGCGCGAAGCCTGGTAGCGCGAAGCCTGATAACGCGAAGCCTGATAACGCGAAGCCTGATAACGCGAAGCCTGATAGATAGATCAACGGGATGGCCCGCCTGGACGCGCTCCTCGCGCTCAACCTCGCCTGCTCGAAGACGAAGGCGCGCGACGTGATCGCCGCCGGCCGGGTGCGCGCCTCCGACGGCGCGCCGCTCGCCGATCCGCGCCTCGACGTGTCGTCGGCGTCGCTGCCTTTCGCCGTCGCGGTCGACGACGAGCCGCTGGCGCTCGTCGCCGCCGCGCACGTGCTGCAACACAAGCCCGCGGGGTGCGTCACGGCGCTCGATGACGCGCGTCACCCGACCGCCTACGCGCTCCTCCGCGACGCGCCCCTCTTCGCCGAGCTGCGCGCCGTGGGGCGCCTCGACCTCTACACCTCCGGCCTCCTCATCTGGACGACCGAGGGCCCCTGGCTGCAGCGGCTCACGCATCCCAAGCGCGCGGTGCCACGCACGTACCACGCCGCCCTCGCGCGCCCGTTTCAACCGCCGCCCGCCGCCGGCTTGACGCTCGAGGACGGCCACCGCCCGACCATCGCGGCGCTCGCGCCGCTTTCGGCAGGCGACGCCCACCCCGCGCTGCGGCCGCCCGGCGAGACCGAGGCGTTCGCGACGATCACGGTCGTGGGGGGCGCGTACCACGAGGTGCGGCGCATCTTCGCCGCCCTCGACAGCCATGTCCTGGCGCTGTGTCGCGTCGCTTTCGGCCGCCTTGCGTTGCCGCCCGAGCTCCCCCCGGGCGGCTGGCGCACCATCGATCCGGGCGACGTATAGCGGATCGCGCGTCTCGGGATATTTTCTATACGGGAATTCCGGTAAGACGACGCCCACGAACGCGACACCGCGGCGCGATCCGGTGTAATGGAGACCAGCCGAGAAGTTGGTCGGCCAACTCGGAGGTCCGCATGAAGATCCACAAGGGAATGCTCACACTCTCCACCGCCGTCGTCGTCGCCGTGGCTGGCCTCGCCACCCCGGCGTTCGCCGAGGACACCGCCCCGCCCCCCGTGACCGAAAACGCCCCGGCTGCGCCCAGGGCCCGCCATGGAGACGTCGCCGGTGGCGGCCTCGGCATCGGCGCCGCCGCGTTCATCTCCGGGCTGTTTGGGCCCGAGGTGGTCTACGACTTCGGGCAGTTCCACGTCGAGGGTTTGCTCGCCTTCAGCCGACAGCCGGTCAACAACGGGGGCAATGCGCCGACGGGTTCGGTCTTCCAATTCGGCGTAGGCGGCTGGTACCACCTGCACATCGGGGAGAACAGCGACTTCTCGGCGGGCGGCGTCTTCGGTCTGCGCGATGAGTCCCCCGCTGGCGGCGGTAACAGCCTCGTCGGCTTCGAGATCGAGCCGGGCGTCATGATCCGCGCCTTCATCACGCCGAACGTCGCATTACACGGACGCGCAGGCTTCGTGCTCGCGTTCGGCGACCAGACCGGCCCACTGCTCAAGCAGCTCTCCCTCGACGGTCAGATCACGGGCGGCCTCGGAATCACGTACTTCTTCCGGTAGCGATCCCGGCCGAGGGCAGATTCCCGCGGGGCCTGCGAGCCCCGCGGGGCGCCTGTCGGCGCCTGCACGGACGTCAACTCTCTGACGTTGGTACTCTCGGCGAGCCGGCGGCCTCGACGCACGCCGTCGTGCTCGCCTCAACTGCTCGCCGCAACTTCAGGGGGGCCCATGAATCGCTCCGTGAAAATCGCCGCGCCCGTGACCGTTGCCGTGCTCGCGTTCGCGCTGGGCGCGCGCGCGGCCGATACGAAACCGATCGTCGCCAAGATCGAGGCGTCCGACAAGGCCTTCCTGGCCGCCTACGAAAATGGAGACACCAAGAAGATGAAGAGCGAGATCGCGAAGGCGGTGTCGCTCGGCGAGAAGAACGGTCTCGGCTCCGACCCGGTCATGGCCGACACCTACGTGTTGGCCGCGATCCTCGAGGTCGAGGGCAACGAGAACGCGAAGGCGGGCGTTCGCGACTTCGTCAAGGCCCTGAAGATCCGGCCCGACGTAGCGATCCCGAAGGGCATGGCGACCTCCTCCGTCAAGTTGGCGCTCAAGCAAGCACGCGCCCAGCTGGGCGAGTCGCCCAAAGAGAGCCCGGTGACGGCCACGGCAGAGGAGCCGGCCAAACCGGAGCCGACCAAGCAGGAGAAAACCGACAAGCAGAAGGCCGACGAGGACGCCGAGGCGAAGCTGCAAAAGGAGCAAAAAGAGCAAAAAGAGAAGGAGCAGAAAGACAAGCAAGCCCGCGAAGACGCAGAGGCCAAGCAGCAAAAAGACAAGCAAGCCCGCGAGGACGCAGAGCGCGACGAGAAGAAGCAGAAAGAAGCCGCCCGGGCCAAGGAAGCGGAGAGCAAGGACCGCGGTGACAACGAGCGCCTCCGTAAGGAAAAGGCCGAGTCGGACAAGCAGACCGCCGACCTGAAGGTCCGCGTGAAGGAGCTCGAGAAGGACAAGGCCGACCACGACAAGCAGCTCGCCGACGCCAAGACCCGCGCCCAGCAGCTCGAGAAGGACAAGGCCGACCGCGACAAGCAGCTCGCCGACGCGCGCGCACAAGGCGAGAAGGACCGAGAGGCGCTCGAAAAGGTCGCGCGCGACAAGCAAGCCGCGGAGGCCGAGGTGCGCATCGCTGAAAACAAGCGCCACGAGCGCGAGCGTCTCTTCGCGGGGCCCGAAATGCCGGAGCACCCGCGCGAGGCCCTGACCTGCGTGGTGCCCGACGAGGCGCCCTTGCGCACCGACCTCTTCGTGCACTGCGTGGCGCGACCCAACGTCAAGGCCCGGTCGATCGTGTTCTATTACCGCGGCGCGGGCGCCCGATACTATTCGGTTCCGATGGAGCGCACGACGAAGGGCTGGTACGCCGCCATCGTCCCCGGAGCGCGCGTCACCGGTAAGGCCCTGCAGTATTACGCAGAGGCCTTCAACGACCGAGAGGTGGTCGTCGCCAGCAACGGCAAGGAGAGCTCCCCCAACATCCTCACGCTCCGTCCCGGCGGTCCGCGGGGCTAGGTGGACGACGGACTCATGGTCCCGCGCCTGCCTTTTTCGTCGCGGCGCGCAGCTCCGGGTGCTCGTCGAGATAGGCCTGGCGGCTCTCGCGGCTGATCTCGGCGACGATCGTCGCGTCGCGCATGATCTTCGACTGGCATCCGAGGCGCGAATTGGGGCGCACGTCGAAGGCCTTGTCCATGATGTCCTCCTCGCGATCCTCGGCGGGCGAGAGATCCTCCAAGCCCTGCTTGACGTAGACGTGGCAGGTCGAGCAGCCGCACACGCCGCCGCAGGCCGAGCCGACCTGGGCGTGCGCCTGGTTCGACGCCTCGAGGATCGTCGTGCCCACGGGAACGTCGATCTCGATTCCGTCCGGTTCGAATCTCACCTTGGGCACGCCATCACCTGTGCTTGTGCCCCGCGTGAGCGTCGACGCGCGTGCGCAGATCCGCCTTCGGCTCCGTCTCGGCGACCCGGGCTTCGACCGCCGTCACGTCCTTGCCGCGCAGCCCGGCGTCGAGGGCGCGGTTCATGCGCCGCTCCGCGAAGGGCTTGGACGCGCGATCGAGGTCCTCGATGCCCGCGCGGATCGCCTGCGCGTCGGCGCGCGTCGCGGCCGCTTCGAGCGCCGCGCGGGCGCCCGCGATGGCGCGGCCATCGTCCTCGGTGAGGAGCGCCGGCGTGTCGGCCACCGCGGCGTCGAGCGCGGCCAGGATCCGTTTGGCCTCGACCCTCTGCTCGGCGAGCATCCGGGTCTTGACGTCCTCGTCCGCGTGCTCGAACGACTCGAGCAGCATGCGCTCGACCTCGCCCTCGGCGAGCCCGTAGCTCGGCTTGACCTCGATCGACGCCTCGAGACCGGTCGTCTGCTCGCGCGCGAGGGCGCGCAGGATGCCGTCGGCATCGACCATGAACGTCACCTCGAGCCGCGCCAGGCCCGCCGGCATGGGCGGAATGCCCGAGAGCTTGAAGCGCGCCAGCGAGCGGCACTCGCCCACCATCTCGCGTTCGCCCTGAAGGACGTGCAGGTCGAAGCCGGTCTGCCGGTCCGCGTAGGTCGTGAACGTCTGCGTCGCGCCACACGGCACCGTCGTGTTGCGGTGGATGAGCTTCTCGACGACGCCCCCCATCGTCTCGAGGCCGAGCGAGAGGGGAACGACGTCGAGCAGGAGGACGTCGGCGCGCGCGCCTTCGCCCGCGAGGAGGTCGGCCTGCACGGCCGCCCCCAGCGCGACGACCTGATCGGGATCGATGTCGGCGAGCGGCTCTCGCACGAACAGCTCTCGCACGAAGCGCCGCACGAGGGGCATGCGCGTCGCGCCGCCCACGAGGATCACGCCCGCGAGCGCGGAGGTCGCGAGGCCGGCGTCCTTGAGCGCGCGGCGCACCGAGGGCGCGCAGCGCTCGAGCACGGGGCGCACGAGCGCTTCCATCTCCGCGCGCGAAAGCCGCAGCGTCTCGCGCCGGCCCTTCTCGTCGACGACGAGCTCGAGCGACGCCTCGGGCGCGTCGGTGAGGCGCTCCTTCAGCGCCCGCGCCGCGTCGAGGATGCGGCGCGTGAGCTGGCGATCTCCGCCGGCGTCGGCCGGCAGATCGAGCCGCGCGAGCAGCGCGCCCGCGATGGCGCGATCGAAGTCGTCGCCGCCGAGCGCCGAGTCGCCGCCCGTGGCCTTGACCTCGAACACGCCGGCCTCGAGCTTGAGGATCGAGACGTCGAACGTCCCACCGCCGAGGTCGAACACCGCGAAGGTGCCCTCGGCGCCCTTGTCGAGGCCGTAGGCGAGCGCGGCGGCCGTCGGCTCGTTGAGCAGACGGAGCACCTCGAGGCCCGCGAGGCGTCCCGCGTCGCGCGTGGCCTGCCGCTGCCCGTCGTCGAAGTACGCGGGCACGGTGATGACCGCGCCCTCGAGAGGCGCGCCGAGCGCCGCCTCGGCGCGCGCCTTGAGCACGGCGAGGATCTCGGCCGAGACCTCGAGCGGCGTCACGGCGCGGCCGCCCGCGACGGCGAAGCGAACGACGCCGTCGCTCTCGCCGCCGGGCGCGAAGACGTGGGGCGTGAGCGTCCGAGTGGCCTCGGCGTCGCCCGGCCCGCGGCCCATGAAGCGCTTGACCGAGGCGATCGTGTCGGCGGGGAACACGGGCGCGAAGCGATCGCGCGCGACGGCGCCCACGAGCACCTTGCCGTCGGCGGCGTAGTGCACGACCGAGGGCAACAAGGTGCCGCCAGCGTCGTCCGCGAGGCACACCGGCTTGCCGCGCTGGACCATGGCGACGAGCGAGTTCGTCGTCCCGAGATCGATGCCGACGGCGCGCGAAAAGCCCGGCGTGCAGGGCGCCTTGACGCGCGCTTGGCCCGGCTCGGCGATCTCGAAGAGCGCCTCAGCCACGTGCCGACCCCTCGCGCTCGCGCGCCTCGTCGTGCGCCGCGACCTCGTCGAGAAAACGCCGGTAGTAGCGCAGCGCGACGAGCTCGCGCGCCACGGCCTCGAGCCGCTCCCGCGTCCGTGCGCCCGCCAGGCCCTCGGCGACGCGCGCCATGGCCTGCGCGGCACGCGCGCGCATGACGTCGCCCATGCGCGCGACCCGGGCGTCGTCCTTCGCGAGCCGCGCTTCGCCCAGCTCCTCGCGCAGCTCGAGGATCTCCATGAGCAAGGCCGGCGAGGCCGCGACGCCGCCGGAGCGCGCGCCGCCGTCGTCGGTCGCGAGCTTGACGCCTTCGAGCTCGAGCAGATACTCGGCGCGCTTGACTGGGTCCTTGAGGGCCCGCCAGGCCTCGTTGAGCTGCACCGTCCGTTGCAGCGACGCGCGACGCGCGCGCGGGTCGGCGCGCGCGAAGCGATCCGGATGCAGCTTGCGGGACAGGTCCTTGTAGCGGGCCTCGAGCGCCGACAGATCCAGCTCGTGTCGCCGCTCGACGCTCAGCACGGCGAAGTGGTCGGAGCCGGCCGCCGGATCGAGCGGCTGCGGCGCGCCGCACGAGCCGCAGAGCGGATCACCGCCCGCCTCCTTCTCGCACGACCAGCAGATCATCCGGGCACCAGCCGCGCTAAAACTGCACGCTCTCGCCGCATCCGCACGTACCCTTGACGTTCGGGTTCACCCACTTGAACCCGCGCGCCATCAGCGTCGTCACGAAGTCGAGCGTCGATCCTTCGAGGAAGAGGTAGCTCTTCGGATCGATGAAGACGCGCACGGCGCCATCTTCGAACGCGAGCACCTGATCCTCGGCGCGCGGCTCGCTGTCCGACCATTCGAACAGGTACGAAAAACCCGTGCACCCGCCGCCGCGGATGCCGACACGCAGGCCCTTGGGGGCCGTCGCGCGTCCCGTCGCCGCTTTCTTGATCTCGGCGATGGCTTTTTCCGTGACCGTGACCGGCATGATCGTTCCCTGCGTCTCCAGACGGCGCCTCAGGCCGGGCCGGCCTGCTGGGTCGCCCCTCGTTTGGCCTCTCGCTTGGCCTTGTAGTCGGCGATGGCGCTCTTGATGGCGTCCTCGGCCAGTACCGAGCAGTGGATCTTGACGGGCGGCAGCGAGAGCTCCTCGACGATCTGCGTATTCTTGATGGCCATGGCCTGGTCGATCGTCATGCCCTTGACCCACTCGGTCGCGAGCGACGACGACGCGATGGCCGAGCCGCAGCCGAAGGTCTTAAACTTCG
>DASZFV010000277.1:0-1996 GCA_035939455.1 Polyangia bacterium | reverse complement strand
GATGAACCTCTACAAGGCGCACGGCGTCTCGCCGTTTGGCGGGTGCCTGCCGAGCCTCATCCAGATGCCGATCTGGATTGCGCTCTACTCGACGCTGAACTACGCGGTCGAGCTCTACCGCGCGCCCTTCATCTTCCACATCCACGATCTGACGGACAAGGATCCCTTTTACATCACGCCCCTGCTCATGGGCGGCGTCATGTTCCTGCAGATGCGCATGTCGCCGGCGTCGCCCGACAGCCAGCAACAGCAGATGATGCAGCTCATGATGCCCATCATGTTCACGGCGTTCTCGCTCGTGCTGCCCTCCGGGCTGGCGCTTTATATGCTGACGAGCTACCTCATTGGCATCCTCCAGCAGCTCTACATCAACCACGTCGACCGCAAGACTGCGGCGGTCTGAGGGCGTGCGCGCGGCTCCCCGGACGCGGGGATCGTGGTAGGGTCCCTCGAGATGTCGGCGCGCCTCCAACAGCTGCAGGTCGAGCTTCGCGGCGTGCGCGGCCGACTCGAAGAATGGGCGCGCCGCCTGGGCGCGCTGCGGGAGCTCACCGCCAAGAGCGCCGGGCACGCCGACGCGGCGTCCGGGCCGGCTGAGGGGCCGCGCGCTCCCCCGGCGCCGCTGTTCCATGGTCTCGGGCCGGGCGGCGCAGCTCTCGAGGATGTCGAGCTCCACTTCGAGGTGCTCGACACCGAGGATCCCGGCGCCGGAGGGCGATAGCGAGGCCGATGACGCGCTTCGTTCCGCGCTCGACATGCCGCGCATCCGCCAGCACGTCAACCCGCTGAAGTCGGATCTTCTCGAGATAGCCGACGTGCCGCGCATCGCTGCCGCGGCCGGCCAGGCGCTCGATGTCGAGCTCGGCGCCGCGGAGGCTCACTTCCTCATCGATCTGGCGCGCGCCGATCGGGAGACGCTCTTCGTGGGCGTGGAGATCCGCCGCGAGCTCGTGACGTTCACCAACGGGGAGCTCGCGCGTGGGGGTCTTCCGAATGTGCGCCTCGTCTTCGCCAACATGTCCGTCGACATGCGGCGGCTCTTCGCGCCCGGCAGCGTCCGCCGCTTCTTCCTGAACTTCCCCGACCCGTGGTTCAAGGCGCGTCAGCACAAACGGCGCGTCATCGGGCCCGAGCTCATGCAGGAGATCCACCGCGCGCTTGCGCCGGGCGGCGACCTGTTCGTGCAGACCGACATCTTCGATCTGGCGCTCGAAGCCATGGGCGCCCTCGAGGGCCTGGCGCCCGCGTGCTTCGCCAACGCGCACGCGCCCTGGAGCTTCTTGCCCACGAACCCGTACCCCGCGAAGTCGCGCCGCGAGCGCCAGTGCGAGGGCGAGGGCACGCGCGTGTGGCGGCTGCTGTACACGAGCCGCGGCTAGCGCGACCCCAGGGCCACCTGGAGGTCTTCGAGGTCCTTGAGCCGGTCGCGCACGACGGCGGCCTTCTCGAACTCGAGCGCCTCGGACAGGTCGAACATCTCCCGCTTGAGCGCCGAGATGATCGACGGCAGCTCCTCGAGGGGGATGTCGCTGCCGGCCTTGCCCTTGGCCTTCACGATGGGCTTCGTGACGTCGACGAAGTCGTCTTGCGCCGTGCCCTCGAGGGCTTGGATGGCCTTCTCGATCGTTTTCGGCGTGATGCCGTGCTGGTGGTTGTAAAGCTGCTGGGCCTCGCGGCGACGCGCCGTCTCGCCGATGGCCTTCTTCATCGAGTCGGTCTCGCGATCGGCGTACATGATGACCTTGCCGCGCACGTTGCGGGCTGCGCGCCCGATGGTCTGGATGAGCGAGCGCTCGGCGCGCAGGAAGCCTTCCTTGTCGGCGTCGAGGATGGCGACGAGCGAGACCTCGGGAAGGTCGAGGCCCTCGCGCAGGAGGTTGATGCCCACGAGCACGTCGAACTCGCCGAGGCGCAGGTCGCGCAGGATCTCGATGCGCTCGAGCGTGTCGATGTCCGAGTGCAGGTAGCGCACGCGCACGCCGAGCTCGGCGTAGTA
>DASZFV010000276.1:0-3096 GCA_035939455.1 Polyangia bacterium | reverse complement strand
GATCAAGTGCACGTTCGACACGGACACGGTGACGAGCAACGGCCTCGCGGGCGTCTACCTGCACGGCAACAACGGCGCCGCCAGCGCCAGCATCGGCGCCATCGTCAAGAACAGCAAGATCACGTCGAACACGGGCATTGGCGTTCGCATCGACGAAGCTCCGGCCACGGTGACGACGGAGACGCTCCAGAACAATGACATCTCGTCGAACGCGGGTGGCGGCGTCGCCTTCAGCACGGCGAGCACGCTGAACGGGTTCACGGGGAACACCATTCACTCGAACACAGGGGACCAGATCGTCGTCGCGGCTCGTCAGACCGCCAATGCCACGTGGGACTTCCATTCGCCCACGGGCTGCGACGCCAACCGGAATCAAGTGTACTGCTACCAGTCCGGCGTCGGCATCCGAGTGACCTCGGTTCCCTTTACGATGGTCGACGCTTCGTTCATGACCTGGGCCAACGCGGTGCCGACGGCCGCCGTGGACTACGTGAAGACCCTGGCTGGCGACACGGTCACGGTGACGTCGCCCTGCGCGGCCCAGCCGAGCTGCCCGTAGCGCCGGAGAAGCGGCCGAACCTAACGAGCGGCCGCGTCGCCACCCACGACGCGGCCGTTCTTCATTTCGAGGCGGAGGCTCCCGTAGCGCATCACCGACTCACCGGGGTGCCGGCCTGCAGCGACCTGATCGGGCGGACCGAGGAGGCGCAAGACGTCGTCGGCGCTCGAGCCGAGGTGGACGACGCCGCGGCCGCGCGCGCGCAGGCGGCCGGGCCGCGCCTCGCTCGCCGCGGGCGGGCGCGCGCCCATGACGGGCGTCGAGAGCAGCGGGGCCGCGTCGGCGCCGGCGGCCTCGACGGGCGCGCCGCGCTCGACGGCCTCCGCGCGAGGCTTCGTGAGGCCGGGATACAGCGCGAACGCCGCCGCGGCGCCGGCGGCTCCCAAGCCGACGAGGAGCAACGCCGTCCACGGCGCGCGCGACGCGGCCCGGACCCCGACCACTCCCGAGGAGTCGGCCGGGACTCCTGGCGCGGCGGCGGGCCCGGGCCGCCGCGCCGGCCCTGCCTCGGGTCGCGGCGCGGCGGCGCGTTCGCGCTCCATCGACTCGAGGCGCAGGCGCTCGTCGTAGCCGGCGCGCATCAAAGGATCCGTGAGCGTCTCGCGGATCTCGTTGAGGAGCTTCATGCGCGTCTCGGCCTTCGCGGCGTCGCCGGCGTTGAGATCCGGGTGGACGTTGCGGGCCAGCCGCCGGTAGGCGCGCTCGACGTCCTCGGTCGAGGCGCGGCTGTCGATCTCGAGGACTTCGTAATAGGTCATGGCCGTGCTGCGTCCGGCTCGGGGCCAACGACGAGAGCTTTGGGCCGCGCGCCCTTCATCTTACCCTCTCATTCGGGCGCGCGATGATCACCTGCTTTTGGACGGACGCGGTTCGGGCACGCGCGCTGGTGGGCCTCGCGATCGCCATGCTCGCGGCGGCGCCGGCGCGCGCCGACGAGCCCCCGTCGGCGCCCGCCGTTCCCTCCTCGGCGAAGGCCCGGGAGAAGCGGCGCGCCGCCGAGGCCCACCTCGCGGCCGCGCGCGCGGCGGCGGGCGCGGGGAAGGCAGCCGACGCACGCGCCCTCTATGCACAGGCGCTCGCGGCGGCGCTCGCGGCCTACGGACAGGAGGTCGCCGACGGGGACGCGCCGCGTCCGACGAGCGTGACGTCGCTCGCCAACGAGCAGCCGCCCGGGGATCTCGAGACGGCGACCGAGGCGCCGACCGAAGCGCCCATCGAGACCTCCGCCGAGGCGGGCGTCGCGCCGTCGCCAGAGGCCGCGCCCGACGAGGAGTCGGTCATCGAGGCGCCGCGGCGGACGGCGCCGACCCCGCGCGCCCCGGTCACCATCGTGCGCGCACCGCTGGCGCGCGTCGCGCCGGCGGCCTCGGGCGCAGCCGTCGCGCCGTTTTTTCAGGTGGGGCTCCGCGGCGCGCTCTCGGCGACGGATGCGTCGGGCGGCCGCCACGTGGGCGGCGGGCTCGTGTTCACGTGGCTCACGTTCGCGCTCGCGCACGGGCGCGGCGCGGCCGTCGTCGATCTCGAGTCCACGCGCTGGCGGCCGGGGCGCGCCGACACCATGGACCGCGCGCAGGTGGCCTTCTACGGGTTGGGCTTCGACTGGACGTTTCCTTTCGCGTCGGACGGGACGGGCCTGTTCCTGGGCGCCGAGGCGGCGGCGGGCGTGCTCCAGGGCAGCACGATGTCGACGCCGGCCGTGCAGACGGGCGGCGCCCTCCAGCTCATGCCGCACGTGGGTGGTGCCGTCGCCTATCGCGGCGTCAGCTTCTTTGCCGACGCGGGCTGGCGCGTCCAGCTCCTCTCCGGCACCGCGTCGGGCAAGGCGAGCGAGGGCGGCGGCGTCGTCCAGGGTGGTCTGCGCGTCGAGATGTCGACCGGCGCCGCGCCCGAGGCGAACACCCTCGACCTCGGCTACACGGCCCGCCTCTATGCGCCGAACGGCAGCAGCGTCTACGGCCGCTACGGCGGCCTGCCGCTCGCGCGCGGCGCGGGTCCGCTCCTCGAGCACGAGCTGACCTTGACGACGAGCGCCTACCTGCCGCGTCACGCGGACCACGGCCTCGCGCTCACCTACCTCGGCGCCGACCAAGTGGGCGGGGGAGCCGGTCTCCACGTCGTCGGCCTCGGCTACCTCGGCACGTGGCACGCGTTCGCGACACGCCAGCTCTTCAACCCGTACGCCGGGCTGCGCCTCGGGCTCGCGTACATCTCGAACGGAGACGCGTCGACGTTCGACCACGCGAGACAGGTCGGCGGAGTCGCCGCGGCCATGGCGGGCGTCGACGTCGGCGTCCACCGGCGCGCGGCGCTGCGCCTCGGCGTCGCCTACGACGCCGTCACCTATGCGAACGACGTCGCGAACGCGTCGCTCTCCGGATACGCCGTCGAGGCGGGGGTCATCGTTCGGCTGTGACGAGGGCGCCGTCCACGCGAGCGCCGGGAGAGCCCGCGACGGCCGCCTTTGGGCGCCGCGCCGCCGGGGCGCTCGGGCTCGCGCTGCTGCTCGGCCTCGCGGGCTGCCCGCTGCAGACGCCCAC
>DASZFV010000275.1:0-6344 GCA_035939455.1 Polyangia bacterium | reverse complement strand
GCTCGACCTCGCCGTCGATCGGCTCGGCCGACTCTCGACAGTGACGCAGACGCGCTCGGGGCGGCGTCTCGTCCTTGCGTACGACCGGGAGAGTCGCCTCGCGAGCGTCTCGCTCGAACGCCCGAGCCTGCTCGTGCTCGGCCTCGAGTACGACGCGCGCGGGCGACTCGTCGGCGTGAGCGATTCGCTGGGGACGAAGGCCCGCTACGAGTACGACGACGAGGGTCGCATGCTCGCCGACGTCCGGCGGGGCGGCGCCTCATTCATCTTCCGCTACGGCGTCGACGGTCGCTGCGTCTATGTCTCGGGAACCGATCGCTTCGAGGAGCGGCGCCTCGCCTACGACCTCGCCGGCCGCACGACGCGCGTCACGGACAGCCACGGCCATGTGACGCGCTACCTCTACAACCCAGGCGGGCAGATCGTCGAGATGGAGAGCCCCACGGGCCTGCTCTCTCAGTACGCGTTCGACGATGACGGGCGAGCCACGAAGAGCGTCGAGCGCGACAAGATCAAGGGCGAGCTCGCCTACGATGAGCTCGGGCGGATCAAGAGCGCCGCAGCGCCCGACGGCCGCAAGCTCGAGCTCGCCTACGACGACGACCACCAACTGACCCGGTTCACGAACCTCGACGGCAAGTCCTGGAGCTACCGGTTCGAGCACCACCGCCTCGTCGAGTCGACGAACCCGCTCGGACACAGGTGGCGCTACGAGACGAACGAGCACGGCGAGCTCGTGCACCTCAGGAACCCGCTCGGCGACGCCGAGCGCTATGGATGGGACGCCGAGGGCAACCTCGCCTGGTTCTCGGGTCCCAACCAGGCCGCCTGGTACTACCGCTACAACGAACTCGGCCAGCGCACCGAAGTGCGCGACCCCGCGGGCAACGTCGAGCGGCGGAGCTACGACACATCGGGAAACCTCATCGAGAGCCGGCGGCCCGACGGGAGTCTCTGGCGCGTCGAGTACGACGCCGCCGGCCGCCCGTCGCGCTGGCTCCTGCCCGACGGTACGTCGGCGGCGGCGCGCTACAACGCCTGCGGGCAGCTCATCGAGCGCATCGAGCCCGACCGCAGCGTCAAGCGCTTCGTCTGGGACACCGAGCCCGCGCGCATCCTCGCCGTCGAGGACGGCGTCGGCAAACGGATCGAGTACGAATACGACCCCGAGGGGCGGCCGTCGCTGCGGCGACACTGGGACGGCTCCGAGCTGCGCCTCGAGCACGACTCGGTGGGGTCCCTGACGGCGATCACGCTGCCCGACGGTGGTCGTTTCACGTTCGAGTACGACGTCAGCGCGCGGCTCACGAAGCGCACGGACTCCGACGGCGTCGTGACTGAATACGTCTACGACGACGCCGGCCGCGTCGTCGGCGCGAAGAACGGCGCAAGCGAGGTGACCTTCGAGCGCGACCTCTACGGCCGCATCCTCAAGGAGACGCAAGACGGCCTCGCCGTCGAGCACGGGTACGACCTCGTCGGGCGCGCGACCCGCCTTCAGGGTCCCGCGGGGCCGGAGATCCTCACCGAGTGGACGGCCGGCGGCTCATGCTCCTCGGTCTCGATTGGAAGTCTACGCGTCGCCTTCGCGCACGATGAGCTCGGCCGCGAGACCGGCCGCGCGCTGCCGGGCGGCGGGCAAATCCTGCAGGCCTACGATCCCGTGGGACGCCTCACCGACCAGGCGTACCAACCGCCGCGTCAGCAAGGCGGCGGCACCTCGGCGCCCGCGGGGTTCGCGCGTCATTACGACTACGACCTCGCGGGTCGAATGACCGACGCGATCGATGCCGAGCGGGGCCGCCTGCACTACCTGCACGACCCCGTGGGCCGTCTGTGCGCGGTTCAGCGCGGGGACGCGTCGGCGTCGTTCTACGATTTCGACGCCGCAGACAACCGCGCGCTCAAGGCCGAAGCACCCGCAGGCACCGCCGTACCGATCGATCAGGTGCGCGCGCCGAACGCGCGGTCGGGGCTCCGCTTCGACGCCGGCCGGCTCGAGGCCGCAGGCTGCGACGTCGAGGTCGCGAAGCTCGATCGCGGCAACGGCATCGCCGAGGTCGTCGGTCCGAACCGACGCACCTCCTATCACCACGACGCCCGCGGACGGCTCGTCAAGAAGGAGGTGTTCGTCCTCGACCAGCCGACCCGCACTTGGCTCTACCACTGGAACGGGAGCGGCACGCTCTCGTCCGTCGTCACGCCCGAGGGCGCCCGCTGGACCTACGCTTACGACGCCCTCGGGCGGCGCGCTTCGCGACGCGGACCTACGGGCGAGACGCGCTACGTGTGGACGCGCAACCGGTTGCTGCACGTGCTCGTCGAGGGCCGGGCGCCGCGCACCAACGTCTTCCACCCCGAGCGAGCGCCCGTGCTCGCCCACCAGCGCGACGGCGAGGTCTTCTTCCCCCTGACCGATCAGACGGGCGCGATCTCCAAGGTTGTCGACGAGGGCGGCGCGATCGTGCGCCGCAACGAGAACGGCCCCTGGGGAGAGACGCCGCCCGGCGCGCCGCCGCCCGAGGGCGAGGATGGGTTCGCGGGGCAGATCTACGATCCTGAGTCTGGCCTCTACTACAACGTCCACCGTTACTACGACCCCGAGCTCGGGCGCTTCATCAGCCCGGATCCCATCGGCTTGCTCGGCGGCTTCAATGAGTACGCCTTCGTCCCGAGCCCCCTGCACTGGCTCGACGTCGACGGCCTCGTGCCCACGGGCGGGCCCTTCCCGTACCTCGGCAGCTCCGACAATGGACGTCCGAACTTCCGCAGCGGCGATCGAACGGACCGCCAGGTCACCAATCCCGACACGGGACGCCCGAATACCGTGCGCGCCCCGGGCGACGGCGCGACGCCCGACAGCGGCGGGAAGACCCTGGCCGTCATGCAGGGCCCGGACGGCGGCTCGAACGCGTTCGTCAGCGGCCACGGCGACAGCTCGGCGCAGGATTACCCGCCGGGCTGGGGCGTCGAGCAGAATCCACAGTTCGGCAACTGGTGCCATGCGGAGATGCACGCCATGCTCGACCTCCACAACAACCCGAACGCCGCGCCCGGCGACTACAACCTCTACATCGATCGGCCCCCGTGCGACGAGTGTAGCCAGTCGTTGTCGGCCGCCATGCAGGAGCTCGCCGCCCGCGACATCAACGTCACCGTCCACTATCAAGAGAGCGACGAAGAGACCGACGAGCTCAGATGGATGACTCGATCATGTTGAAGGCGAACGCCTTCGCGGAGCTGGACGACGTCATCGGCGCGCTCGTGCCGCAGCACCGGACCAGCAAGCGACCCGCGGACCTCCCGTCCGACGCGCCTTCGCGTGTCCGGGCGCTCTGGGAGGCAATCGGCTTTGGGCCCGCGACGAACGAAGCGCGGAAGGTGGCGTTCCCGAGCCTCGAACAAAGCGAGGCGGAGCTGCGACGGATCTTCGAGGCGTGGACCGCGAATCCCAAGAGCCGCGCTCGATGGAACGCCGACGGTGGGGTCGCCGCTTTCCGGGCTCACCTACCGGCGCGGTGCCGGTTGATCAAGGATCGAGGCGACGAGATCGACGTCACCGACGAGACCGTGGATGCCGATGATCCCCCGGTGCTCGCCATGCGACGCGAAGCAGCCCCCGTCCTCGTCTGGCACGAGCGTTACACCGAGTGGCTCATCTGGGAGCTCCTCGGCGTGCTGACGACGACCCGGTCGACGGGCTACGACGACCGGGGCCAACTCGCGGGCGAGCAGGTCCTCCTCGGCGTCTACCCGAAGATGTGGCGGCTGGCGGACCGGATTTGGTGGATGGAGATGCCGAAGTACTCGCGCAAGGACGAGCTTCCGGTGAACGCCACGAAGATTTTCTTTGCGTCGGTCGAAGACTACCTGGCGTTCGTCCTCGCGCTGCCGGACGACAAGATTGGTTACACCCGCTCTCCGCGCCTTTCGACCCTCGAGCTGCGGTCCGCTGGGCCGCTCGATCTTTTCAAAGGAACGCCGGAAGGATTTCGCTCGTTCACGCGACTTGGCCATGACCGGCCCGATCAGGGCCGGCACGCCATCGGACCCGTCGGCGACACGGTTGTGATGCTGGACGGTCTCGAGAAGGGCCCCGTCGGCGTCGGCTTCAACCCGATGAAGCGAGAGCAGATCTTCGTCTGGCTCAAGAGCTTAGCGGGCGTCAAGATCGCTGCCGGCAGCGAGACGAAGCTGCGTCCCGACTACGACAAATTTGGATGGTGAGGACCGTGGACGAAACATCGACGACGACCCGCACCGCCGACCCAGGCGCCATTGAAGAGGAGGCCAGGCAGCTCGCGGCGCTGCTGCGCGCGAACGATCCCGGCATGAACTTCGAGCCACTTGTGCTCCCAGAGTCGGATCCCGTCCGCGTGCGCGCCTTCTGGCGAGCCGTGGGCTGGAGCCCGGACTGGCCGCGCCGCCGGTTGCTGCACCGGCCGGAGCTGCCGGCCGACCCGAACGAGATGGCGCGGTTGCTCGACCAGGTCCGCGACGACGCCCCCCACGCCGCCGTCCTGGAGGAGGGCGCGCTGCCCGAACGGTTTCGGCTCGTTCACGTCGACGCGTCGGGCATCGGCTTCTCCTTCACGGACGAGGACGACGAGCCGACGCGCGAGGATCCCCCCGTCAAGAGCCTGGTCTTCGAGGTGGGCGAGGTGAGTCCGCTCGCGCCGAGCTACCTCGCGTGGTGCGCGAGCGAGATCGTTCACGGCGCGTTCGCCTCTTGGTTCCAGGTCCGCGCCAAGGGCGTCGCGCCCGAGCTGTTCGCGGGGGTCGAGGCCCCGTTCCCGACGCTCTCGCCCGCGACGCGCCGGCTCTCCGACGGGCTCTGGGCGCTGCCGACGACGTTGCCCGGCTCGCTGCCGCGGGGCGCGCGCCAGCTCGCCTACACGCGTCCTGAAGACTTGGCGCGCTGGCTCCAGTCGCTGCCGCCGGCGCACCGGCCGATCGTGCCGCCCCATCACCGCTGAAGCGCGCGGCCTCGAGCCGCCGCGCAGGTCCCCTAGTCTGGCAGCAGCTCGTGCCGGATGGGCAACGCGCCCCAGATCCGGCGCAGCGCGCTCGCCGCTGCCGCGACGTCGCCGGCCGTCGTGTCGAACCCCACGCTCCAACGGGTGGCCGTCGCCGCGCGCCACGGCTCGCCAGGATAGGCGGCGGCGACGACGGCCGAGCCGACGGTGGTCTGGCGGAGGCACGCGCTCCCGCGCGCGACGCACACGCCCTCGAGATCGAGCGCCGACGTCAGATCTCCGTTGAGTACGCCTGGGAAAGACACGTCGAGGATCGTCCCAGCCCAGGCGTCCCCCGCGCCGTTGTGTCGCGCGTCAGGACAGACGCGAAGGATCTCCTCGAGGAGCGTTTGGGTGAGCGCGCGCGCCGCCGCTCGCCGCTTCTGACCGCGCGCGCGGGCGAGACGGCAGGCCTCACCGAGGCCGACGATGTCGAGCCATCCCACGGCCTCTTCTTCGTCGTCGCGGCGCAGAGGAAATCGCGGCGGCGCGCTCACGGCGGCGGCGCCGGGCGCGCCTCCGATCTTCTGCGCGGCGACGACCACGATGGGCTCGATCGCCTCGAGCGACGACAGGTCGAGCCAGGCGGCGGCCTGAACGGCGTCGACCACGAGCTGCGCGCCGGAGGCGGCGACGGCGACGGACGGGAGATCGGGCGCCGTGCCGAGCTCGTGGTTGAGGGCGCCCACGGCGAGCACGGACTCGGCTGGGAGCGCGGCCAGCTCCTCGAGATCGAGCCCGCCCTCGCGGCTCGCGAGCCACCGAATCTCGCGCCCACCGGCGCGCGCCGTCTCGGCGAGACGCAGCAGCGACGGATGCTCGATGCGCGACAGCGCGAGCGGACCTCGGCGATTCGCCAGCGCGAGCTCGACGGCGAGGGCGAGCGCGCGCGTGCCGTCGACGGAGAACCGGACGGCGCCCGGCACGCTCCTGAGGAGCGCCGCTACCTCCGCTCTCGCCGCTTCGACGCGCGCCCGCGCCCGTCGCCCCGCGGCGTGGCGCGAGTCCGGGTTGCCCCACGACGACGACGCCGCCTCGGTCATGACCGCGAGCACCTCCGGCAGGATCGGCGTGAGCGCGGCGTGGTCGAGGTAGACCATCGCCGCATCGTACCGAACGGCCCTCCCCGCGGCCAGGCGGGCGCGAACGCCTCGGAGGACCGGCGCGATGCTACAATGCTTTCACTCACGGAGGCCTTCATGCCTGCTCGTACGCTTCGGGTCGACGTCACCATCTTCGCCGGCGCGCTCGCGCTCGGCGCCGTGCTGCTCGGGCCGCAGGCGGCGGCCCGCGCCGACGGGAGCCCGCCCGCGGCCCCGCCCGTGCGCG
>DASZFV010000274.1:0-6066 GCA_035939455.1 Polyangia bacterium | reverse complement strand
GTACGCCGTGCTCGCCGCCGAGAACGGCAGCGCCGCGCTCGCCGCGTTGCGTGCGCCCGGGGCGAGACTGCCCTGCGTCATCCTCCTCGACCTGATGATGCCCGTCATGGACGGGTGGGCCTTCCGCGCCGAGCAGCTCCGCGATCCGCTCCTCGCCGAGATCCCGGTCGTCGTCCTGACGGCCGACGGAAGCACCGCCGCCAGGTCCGCCGTCCTCGCGGTCGCGGGTGCGTTACGAAAGCCGGTCGAGCTCTTGACGTTGCTCGCGGCGATCCAACCTTTTCTCGCATGAGCCATGGCTGACCGAAGGCGTACATGGACGGCTACAGGCCAGCGGTCGTTCTGCCGTAGTGGCATCTGCGGTCCGCACCCCGAGCCGCAAAGAACATGACCCCTCGGAGAGACAGCGGCGAGCTCGCGGCGATCTGGAAGGAACCGGCCTTCGACGCCGACCTGTTCGTCGACGGGCGCGCCCTCGACGAGCTCATCGCCGCGGCGACCGGCGCCGGTCCGCGAGAGCTGCTCACGGCCGCGACCCGCAGCATCACGGACCTGCTCGGCGACCGTGGCTCTTGCATCCTCCTCGAGGGAAGGCCCCGGGTCGTGCTCGCGCTGGACCGGCCCGCCATCAACGACATGCCCATCGATCTCGATCGCTACCCCGAGGTGCGCGCCGCGGTGGAGACCCGGCACCTCGTCGCCATCGACGACGTCCACGGCGACGCGCAGCTCGCGCCCGTGCGCGAGCGCCTCCCGGTGGATCTTCGCTCGGTCGTCGCCGTGCCGCTCGTCGTGCGCGACCGCTGCCTGGGCGTCATCCTCGTGCAGTCTTCACGCGCGCGCCACGCCGGCGCCGTCGCACGCGCCACGGCCGCGGTCCTCGCGCGGCTGGCGGCGCTGCTGCTCGCGCGGCAGCTCGGTGACGAGACCGCTTCCCCGCACCGGTTCGAGCCGATCCCCCCGCTCGCGTCCGGACCGATCACGATCGACCCCGGCGTCCATGCGCAGAGCCGCATCCTCGTCGTCGAGGACGACGCCGACATGGCGGCTGCCCTGGCGGGCACTCTGGCCGACGAAGGCTACCGCGTCGACCGCGCCGTCGACGGCGACGAGTGCCTCCGTCAGGCCCTCGAGTCAACGCCCGACCTGGTCCTGCTCGACGTCAACCTGCCGGGCATGAACGGCTTCGACGCCGCGACGTCGCTGCGGCGCTCGGCGTCCACGCGCGGCGTCCCCATCCTCTTCCTATCGGGCGCGGGCGACCTGCCGACGCGCGTGCGCGACATCGGCCTCGAGCAGGTCGACTTCATGCCCAAGCCGTTCTCGCTGGACGAGCTGCTCGTGCGCATCCAGCAGGCCCTTGGCCAGGGACGCGCCCGCCACAAGCTGCAACTCGCGGCCGAGCACGACGAGCTCACGGGGCTGGGCAACCTCCGCCTGTTGCGGCGGCGCATCACGAGCGAGCGCGCGCGCTTCTCCCGTTACGGGCATCCCCTGGCCATCGCGATGATCGACGTCGACAAACTCAAGGCCGTCAACGACATCCACGGGCACGTCGCGGGTAGCGACGTCCTGCGCGCCCTCGCGGGCGTGCTGCGGCGCCAGGCACGCGACACCGATCTCGTCGTCCGTTACGGCGGCGACGAGTTCGTCGCCCTGCTCCCGCACACGGCGCTCGCCGACGCGCGCGTCTTCGGCAAGCGCGTCATGCTGGAGGTCGCGGCGCTCGCGCCTCACGGCATCCCGGTCACGGTGAGCGTCGGCGTGGCCGCCCTCACGCGGCCCGGCAGTCTCGAGTCCAACGAGGATCTCCTGCGACGCGCCGATCGGGCCTCCTACCGCGCCAAGCAAGCCGGCGGCAACCGCGTCTGCGTCGAGGACGACGAGCCGGGTTAGCCGCGTTACCGAAGAGTAACGTCTCCGTCGGGAGGCGACCTATTTTGTTTCCCCGCCCCCCAGAAGCGGGGCCTTAAACTCCAACCCGCGTGACTTCTCGCGCCTTCCTGCTCCGCGTCCTGCTGCTTGCGGGGACCTATTTCGTCCTCGCCAAGGCTGGCCTGCAGGTGGCCTCGGTCGGGCACAGCGTCACCCTCGTCTGGCCGCCGACCGGGCTCGCCCTCGCGGCGCTGCTGCTCGGGTCCCGGCGGCTGTGGCCTGGCGTGGCGCTCGGCGCCTTCCTCGCGAACGCGACGACCGCCGGCGTCAGCCCGCTCACGGCGGCGGTGATCGCCGCGGGCAACACGTTCGAGGCCGTGCTCGGCGCGACCCTCATCCAGCGCGTCCCCTTCCGGCCGCTGCTCGACGAAACGCGGGACGTCCTCCGGTTCGCCTTCTTGGGCGCCGCCCTCTCGACCGTCGTGAGCGCGACCTTTGGCGCGCTGGGTCTCTACGCCGCCGGCATCATCGCGCGCGGCGCGCTCCTTCCCACGTGGCGCGTCTGGTGGGTGGGCGACGCCATGGGCGCGCTCGTCGTCGCGCCCGCGCTGCTCACCTGGGGGTCGCGCGCCGGCGACCGCGAGCGCCGCTCGCCGTGGGAAGCGATCGCCCTCACCGTCACGCTGCTCGCCGCGACGCTCGGCACGCTCACGGAGCCGCACACGACGCGGCCTTACCTCGTCTTCCCGCCGCTCATCTGGGCCGCGCTGCGTTTCGGGTCACGAGGCGCGACCGCGACGACGCTCACGATCTCGATCGTCACCGTGTGGTCGACGATCGCGGGCCACGGCGCCTTTGCCGTCTCATCGCTCGGCGAGAACTTGATGGCGCTCGCGGCCTTCATGGCGTCGGTCGCCTTGACCTCGCTGATCCTGGGAGCCACCTCGGCCGAGCGAGCACGGGCCATCCGCGCCCGCGAACACTTCATCTCGATCGCCTCACACGAGCTGCGCACGCCGCTCGCGCCCATGCGGCTCCAGGTGCAGCGGCTCTTGCGCGGCCTGCAGCGCGATCCGCGCGCGATGACGCCGGCGACGATCGTCGAGGCTCTCGAGGTCGTCGATCGACAAAGCGCGCGCCTCGCCGCGCTGCTCGAGAACGTGCTCGACCTGACGAGGCTGCGGCTCGGGCGGATGCCCCTGCGCCGGACGGAGGTCGACGCGGCGTCGCTCGTCGACGAGGTGGCCTCGACGCTCCGCGAGTCAATGGCGCAGGCTGCGTGCTCCTTGACGGTCCAGCGGCGCGGCGAGGCGCTCGGGCGTTGGGACCGGGCGCGGCTCGGCCAGGTCGTCACGAACCTGCTGTCCAACGCCGTCAAGCACGGGGGACAAGGCGCGATCGAGGTCTCCGTCGACGGCACGCTCGAGCGAACGACGATCGTCGTCCGCGACCACGGGCCCGGCGTCGCCCCCGAGGAGCGTGAGCGCATCTTCGGTCGCTTCGAGCATGCCGAGACCCCCACGGAGATCGCGTCGGTGGGTGGCCTCGGTCTCGGCCTCTACATCTCGCGAGAGATCGTCGAGGCGCACGGCGGCCACCTCACCGTCGAGGCGCCACCGAGCGGCGGCGCCGCGTTCCGGATCGAGCTCCCGAGCGGCGCGTCGGGCGGTCCGCCCGGTGGCCCGTCAGGGACGATCGGCGCGTAGGGCGACCACATAGGGCGACCATGTAAGACTATATCGGGGCGCAGGCGGGCGCGACGTCGTCACTCCGGGGCGCTGCCGGCGCGCCGCGTCTGCAGGCCGTACTTCGTGAGCTTCTTCCACAGGCTCTTGCGCGAAATCCCGAGCAGCTTGGCGGCACGCTGTCGCTTCTCGCCCGTGCTCCGAATCGTGCTCAGGATCAGCTCCTTCTCGTAGCGCTGCATGGCGTCGGAGAGCGAAGGCGAGGGGCCCACCTGGATCGGATCGTGCGGCGCGAGGTCGGCGCTCGGGCGTTCCTCGCGCGCGCGGCGCCGACCATCGATCTGCTCGACCGCCGTCACCAGAGCACTGATGTCGAAGGGCTTCGTGAGGTAGTCCACGGCGTTGTCCTTCATCGCCGTCACGGCGTCACCAATCGACCCGTAGGCCGTCATGAGCAAGACCTCGGTCGTCGGGAAGTCGCGGCGGATGCGCCTGAGCAGCGTCAGACCGTCGAGCTTCGGGAGCCTCACGTCGCTGATGACGAGATGGAACGGTTGAGCGGCGAGGCACGCCATGGCCGCCTCGCCATCGGAAGCCAGGTCCACGGCGTGGCCCTCCTCGCGCAGCACGTCGCCGAGGGACACGCGGAGATCCGGCTCATCATCGACCAGAAGGATTTTCAGCATCGCACTCGTCTCTCCTTCGTCCCTCGATGCGCCTCGTAATACGCGTCGGAGACCGGCTTCACTGTATCACATTTGCAAACACCAACCGGTGAAGCGCTCAGGCCGCCACCGGCACCGTGTCCGGGAGTGAAGCGCGAAGATGGGTCCGCAGCCTCTGCTTGAGGCGCCCTTCGAGCTGCCGGACGCGCTCGCGGCTCACGCCGAACCGCTCGGCGAATTCCGCGAGGGTGGTCGCCTCCTCATTGACGAGCCGCCCGTTGAAGATCTCCGCGTCCCGCCCCGTCAGCGTCGCGCGAAAGGCGCGCAGCTCGCGTTCGAGGACGAGACTGAGCTCGCGCGCTTCGACCTCGGCGTCGGGACGCTGCTCGAGCGGCGCGCTCATGCCGTCTCCGCGGCGCCTGTCGTCTACGTCGTCGACGCGCCGCGGTTCGTCGAGCGACGCGTCCCCGGCCGATAACCGCCGCTCCATCTCGACGATCTCGGCCTCGCTGACCGACAGCGCCGCGGCAAGCTGGTGCACCTCGGCGGAGGTCCCGTCGGAGCCCTCGAGCTTGGCCTTCTCGCGGCGCAGACCGAAGAAGAGCCGCCGCTGCGCCTGCGTCGTCCCCAGCTTCACGAGCCGCGCATTCGAGAGAATGAACTTCAGGACGTAGGCGCGGATCCACCACGAGGCGTAGGTCCCCAGCTTGACGCCCCGATGCGGATCGTATTTGTGCACCGCGTATACGAGGCCGATGTTGCCTTCTTGAACGAGATCGAGCAGGTCGCGCCGCGACGTCCGAAATTCCAGCGCGATCTTCACGACGAGGCGAAGGTTCGCCGTAACGAGCTGGCGCGCGAGACGCGGGTCGCCGGTCTCGGCATAGCGAAGCGCGACAGCGTGCTCTTCGTCCCGCGACATGAGCGGATACCGACGCAGCTCCTGGAAATACCTCACCGACATGCTCGGCTTAGGTAGCAATGCCCACGCCATTCGTCTGGGCGCATCTCGCGCGGCCTTTGCAGGGGAACGACGGCCCTCGCCGTTACCGGATGGTGGCGCCCGCCGCTCCGGACCGTCGGCAGAAAGTAACTGGAATCGTCAGCCGGGCCCACGGGGCAAAGTGGCAACGAACGTCACCCGGGCTCCCGGACCTCGCTCGATCTCGAGGCGGCCCGCGTGCGCGAGGACGATCTGGCGCGCGATGTAGAGGCCGAGGCCGAGGCCGAGGCGTCCCGGCCCGTGACCCGACGCCCGCGCGCCTTCGACCCGCCCCCGAAACGGCTCGAAGATCACCGGCAAGAGCGCCTCGTCAATCTGGCCTTCATTTTGTACCGAAATGACCACGTCGTGGCCCTCCCCGCCGCTGCCGTCGAGCGTGACGAGAACGCCCGGGACGCTGGCGTGGTCGACCGCGTTCCCCACGAGGTTCGACACGACCTGCGCGAGCCGATCACCGTCCCATCGCCCCCGCAGCTCGCCGCGGCATTCTACGGCGATGGGGACCTCGGGCCTGCGGGCCCGGACCTCGGCCACGACCTCGTCCGTCAGAGCGGTGAGATCGCAATCCCCGCACGTGAGGTGGATCTGCCCCGTCCGCGCGCGGAAGCGCGTCCACTCGAGGATCTGATCGATCATGCGCGACATCCGCTCGGCGCTTGTGACGATGCGCGCGCTGATCGTGCGCGTGCGCTCGAGCTCGGCGCCGCGCAGGAGTCGCGCGTTCATGAGCACCGCCGCGAGCGGATTCTTGAGGTCGTGCGCGAGAATGCCGGCGACGACCTCGTTGAAGCGCAGGAGCGCCTCGGCCTCGGCGCGGCTACGCTCCGCCGCCGCCCGC
>DASZFV010000273.1:0-26612 GCA_035939455.1 Polyangia bacterium | reverse complement strand
TCACGGGCTTCGTGAGGCGGCTGAGCGAAACCGTGGTCTCGCCCGTCACCGGCCGCCGCTGCGTGGGCTTTCGCTACGTCATCGAGGAGCGAAGCTCGAGCGTGGGCGACTGGCACGTCGTCGCGCAGGACTCTACGTGCGTGGCCTTCGAACTCGTCGAGGAAGGCGTCGAGGCCATCGTCGAGGGGCCGTTCCTCTTCGGCCTCGACTTCGACGATCGCGGCGATGTGTGGTCCAACCTGCCGCCGGGCCTCTTCGGCGTGCTCGAGCGCGCGCGCGTCCCGCTCTCGGGGCCGTTCGGCGGCGAGAAGGAGTTTCGCTTCCGCGAGGCCGTGCTCCGGCCGGACGACCGCATCATGGTGCTCGGGGCCGTGACGATCGAGGTTGATCGCGCCGGTCGCCGCGAGGAGCTGCGCGGCCCCCCGCTCGCGCGCAAGATCCGCGGCACCGTCGAGGACCCGGTGGCGCTCGCCGACGCCGACGAGGACTCGGCGCCCCTCGCCGCGCGCGGCTGACTGCGGTGGCGGCAGGAGCTCGCGGACGGTCCAGCGCTCGCTGGACTCGGCCCGCTCGACGACCTCGTCCTCGCCGATGATGCGCGTGACCTTGTAAGCGCCGTCCCTACTCCGGGCGCGAAAAGGTGGGCTTGACTAGCGAATCAGTGTGCCAGGAGGCACATCGCGGTCGAGGGCGGACAAGCCGAGGACCTCGGCGTCGCCGGCGGCGAGGATCATGCCCTGGGAGACCACGCCGCGGAGCTTCGCCGGCTTGAGGTTCGCGAGGTAGATGACGGTCTTGCCGACGAGGTCCTCGGGCGCGTACGCGTCCGCGATGCCCGAGACGACGGTGCGCGGCTCTCCGCCGCCGACGTCGAGCGTGAGCTTTAGCAGCTTGTCGGCCTTCGGCACGCGCTCGGCGGAGAGGACCTTCGCGGCGCGCAGCTCGATCTTGGCAAAGTCGTCGAGCGTGATCTCGGCGGGCGGCGTCGCCGGCGCGTGCGAGGGCTTCGCGGCCGGCAGCGCGGGCGCCCCGGCGGCGGTCGACTCGACGGGCGCCCATTTGTCGATGAGCGCGGCCTGTCGCTCGGGCTCAATGCGCGGGAACACCGGCTGCGGCGCCGTCAGCGTGCCGCCCGGCCAGGCCCAGCGCTCGGGCCACGTGCCCCCGTCGGCCGCTCGACCGAGCTGGCGCAGAATCTCGGTGGCGGCGGTGGGCATCGCGGGCGCGATCATGAGTGCTACCCAGCGTAGCGCTTCACAACAGGTTGCGAGTATCTCGAGCAATTCTTGGCGTCGATTTGGTTCCTTGGCCAGCATCCACGGCTTGGCGCGATCAATAAGCGCGTTAGCTTTCCGTACCAGGACCCATGCGAGCTGAAGGGCGGTGGATGGGTCGAAAGAATCCCACGCGCGCTCTGCATCTCGAAGGACTGTATTTGCGTCGACTGCGAACGGAGAGAATGAGGTCGCAACCGGTTGCGCATTCCTTTCTTCTCGCCGGGCACTTGCGTCAGGCCCTGGCCCCGGCAGTTCCGCTCCCACGAACTTGTGCGCCATGGCGATCGTGCGGTTCAGCAGGTTCCCCAGGTCGTTGCCGAGGTCAGACTCGTAGCGCTGGAACAGGGCCTCGTACGTGAAGTCGCCGTCGCCGCCGAACGTGTACTCGCGCAGCACGAAGTAGCGCAGCGGATCGACACCAAGCGCGGCGGCGATGGCGCTCGGGTCGACGCGCGTCGCCGGCATCGACTTCGAGATCTTCTGGCCCTTCACCGTGAGGTACCCGTGGCAGAAGACCTCCGCCGGCGGCGCGAGGCCCGCGCTCCACAGCATGGCGGGCCAGTAGACCGCGTGGAAGCGCAGGATGTCCTTGGCGATGAGGTGGTGCGACGCCTCCCAGAGCGCGGTCTTCCCCGCGCCGCGCGCGACGGCGTCGGGGCCACCCAGGACCGTGAGGTAATTCGTGAGCGCGTCGATCCACACGTAGACGGTGTGGGACGGGTCGCCCGGCACCGGGATGCCCCATTTGACCGAGGCGGTGGTGCGCGAGATCGACAGATCGCGCAGGCCTCCTTCGACGAAGGCGCGCACCTCGTTGCGCCGCGACTCGGGCTGCACTGGCGACGGCGTGCGCGCGTACCACTCGAGCAGGCGCGGCGCGTACTTCGAGAGGCGGAAGAAGTAGTTCTTCTCCTTGACGCGCTCGACGGGCCGCAGGTGGATCTTGCAGAGCTTCTCGCCGTTCTCCGTGACGACGTCTTCCTCGGTCTTGGCCTCCTCGCAGCCGACGCAGTACATGCCGTCGTACACGGCCTCGTAGATGTCGCCGGCCGCCGCGAGGCGCCTCCACATCTCGGCGACGGCCCGCTCGTGTCGCGGCGACGTCGTGCGGATGAAGTCATCTTTGGAGATTTCGAAGCGGCGCCACGCGTCCTCGAACTGGGCGGCGATGCCGTCGCAGTAGGCCTGAGTGTCCATGCCCTTTTCGCGCGCGATGCGCTCGATCTTCTGACCATGCTCGTCGAGGCCCGTGAGGAAGAACGTCTCGTGGCCGCGCGCGCGGTGGTAGCGCGCGAGCGCGTCGGCGACGACGGTCGTGTAGAAGGTGCCGAGGTGGGGCAGGGCGTTGACGTAGTAAATCGGCGTCGTGACGTAGAAGCGGCAGCTCGACATGGCGGGTGTCCGGGCAGTGTAGCGACCGCGCGGGGCGCGCGCGAGCGCCGCGATGTGCGATCTCTGGCGGCCGCGCTCGCCGAGCGGCCTCGTTGCTCAGTCGCGGGGCGGCTCCCCGGACGGCGGCGCGAGCACGCTCACGTCAGCCGCCGGGAACACCTTGGGCGGCTGGTCTTCGAAGTACACGCGGACCCGCTCGCGCAGGACGTCGACGTCGCCCACGCGGCCCACGCCGTCGGGCGTCGTGACGCGCTTGCCGGCGCGAGGCAGGCGCTTGGCGGCCTCGACGTAGTTGGCCTCTTCGTAGACGAGGCAGCACTTGAGGCGCCCGCACTGACCCGAGACCTTCGTGGGATTGAGCGCGAGGTTCTGATTCTTCGCCATCTTGATCGAGACGGGCGCGAACTTCGGCAGGAACGTCGTGCAGCAAAGCTCGCGTCCGCACGAGCCGATGCCGCCCACCAGCTTGGCCTCGTCGCGCACACCCACCTGGCGCATCTCGACGCGCGCGTGCACCTTGCTCGCGAGATCGCGCACGAGGTCGCGAAAATCAATGCGCTGCTCGGCGGCGAAGTAGAACGTCGCGCGCCCGTTCCCCGCGTGCAGCTCGACACGGAACATCTTGATCGGGAGCTGGCGGGCCCTGGCCCGCTCGCGCCCGTAGGCGAGCGCCTCGCCCGCGCGCCGGTGATCGGCGTCGAGCCGCGCGAGGTCGCCCGCGTCGGCGACGCGCAGCAGGCGCGGCATCGGGGTGGCTGCGGCGCGCGGCGTGGGCGCCACGGCGACCGTGCCCACGGAGGCGCCTTCGTCGTCGAGGACGACGCGGTCGCCGAGGCGCAACGCCGACGCGAGCTTGCCGGCGTCGCAGGCGAACGTCCGCCCCGTCGACGTGAGCTTGACGCCCACGACGTGCAAGGTGGGCAGGACGGGCGGCGTCATGCCCGGCCGCGGGCCGCCCGCAGTGTCGCGTGGACCGTCACCCGGTGGGCGCTCGGCGTTCATGACGCGCGACCTCCCCGTTCCCGCCGGCGTAGCTGCACGAGCAGCCGCTCGAGGGCGAGCGTGGGGTTGACGTTGGCGAGGAGCGCGGCGTCGGCCTCGACGATGGCGCCCAGCGACCTCAGGAGGCGCGTCGGCTCGAGGCCCGCGAGCTCGCGGGCGCGCTCGGCGAAGAGCGCGAGCTCGGGCGCGCCGGCCGCCGTGACGAGCGCGTCACGATAGAGCCGCGCGAGCAGCGCGACGAGCGGGGGCATTGCCTCCTTGTTCGCCTTGTCGCTCGCGAGCGCCGAGGCGGCGTCGAGCGAAGGGGTCATCCCGGGCGCCACGACAGCCGCGCGCAGCTGGGCCACGGCCTCCCAGGCGGCGGCGGAGGCGCCGCCTTCTTCGGGGCGCGTCGCCGCGAGCATCCGCGCCGCCGAGCCGTCGGCGAGCGCCACCGCGACCTCGGCGCGCGACCGCTCGATGCCGTGCGCGGCCGCGATGCGAAGGAGCGCGTCCTCGGCGAGGGCGCGGAATCGGACCCGCTGCGAGCGCGAGCGGATGGTGGGCAGGAGACGATCAGGCGCGCTCGTGCACAGCACGACGTGGTTCCGCGGCGCTGGCTCCTCGAGCGTCTTGAGCAGGCTGTTGGCGGCGCTGGGGTTCAGCGCGTCGGCGCCGTCGACGATGACGACGCGCGCCGCGGCCTCGTGCGGGCGAGACTGCGCGAGTGCGACGATGGCCTTGGCCTGCTCGATGACGAGCTGCGGTCCGTCGGGCGCGAAGGTCGGCACGTCCGGATGAAGGCCCGTCTCGATGCGCCGGCACGTCTCGCAAGCGCCGCAGCCCCGCCCGGGCGCCTCCGCGCAGTTGAGCGCGAGCGCGAGGCCCAGGGCCGCGCCGCGCTTGCCCACGCCCGGCGGCCCCTCGAAGAGGTAGGCGTGCGGCACGCGGCCCGAGCCGACGGCCCGCGCGAGACCCTCGACCACGCGCTCCTGGCCGATGACGTCGCTCCAGCGCATGCACCCGACCGTAGCACGTCGGCGACGAGTCGACAGGCGGGGCGGGCGCAGCTAGGCTCGCTGCATGGGGATCCTCGGAAGGCTCTCGACGCTCATCAAGTCCAACGTCAACGACGCCATCGACGGGATGCAGGATCCCGCGAAGGAGATCGATCAGCTCGTGCGCGACATGGAGGACTCGGCCCGCCAGGCGCGCGCCGAGGTCGCGCAGTGCATGGGCGAGGAGAAGCGCCTCGGAAAGCGCGTGGAGGCGCTCGACGGCGAGATCAAGACGTGGACCGACCGCGCTGAATCCGCGGTGCGCGCGGGCGACGACCCCCTCGCGAAGGAGGCGTTGCGCCGGCGTGGCGAGAAGGACGCCGAGCGCGCCGAGACGCAGAAGGCCCTTCACGAGCAGGGCGTCTACGTCGATCAGCTCGCCACGGCGCTCAGGGCGCTCGAGGCGCGCGTCAAGGACGTTAAGCTTCGGCAGGGGACGCTGCGCGAGAAGGCCCGGGCCGCCAAGGGCGTGTCGCCGCTCTCGGGCAAAACCACGGCCTTCGACGACTTCGAGCGCATGTCGAGCAAGGTTGATACGGTGGAGGCGGAGGCGGGGCTCGGCGACGAGCTCGACGGTCGGAGCGACGCGGCGGGCGCGGCCGAGCGCAAGCTCGACGCGCTCGCGGCGGACAGCTCCGTCGATGACGCGCTCGCCGCCCTCAAGAAGAAGCTGGGCGGCTAGGAGGCTGTCCTCTCAGATGAGCAGCCTGCGGGACGCCACGCCCGGCCAAATAGCCCTCGCGGCATCGGCCGCCTGGCGGTCCTCTCGGGACACGGCGTCGCGAGCAGCGCGGACGGCGCCGTGGTAGATTCGTTGGCTGGATGGCGCAGCGTCGGAACGCGTCTGGCCGAGGCGACGAGGGGACTGATCTGGACGACGTGAAGGCGCTCGCCGCGCGGGCGCGCGCCGAGACGGGCGGTCCTGTTCTCCGGCAGAACCCCGCCGAGCTCTCGGGCGTTCGCCCGCGCCGCGATTCGGTGATCGGGATGCGCCTCACGCCGCCGCCGCGCGCCACGAGCGGCGAGCTGCCGAACTGGTTCTGGGGGGTGCTCGGCTGTCTGAGCGTGCTGCTCCTCGGCTTCGCTGGATTGTTCGTGCTGGGGCGCTCGGGTCGGCTTGCCCCGATGCTCGGGCAGGCCGCGTCCTTGGTCGCGCCAGCGGCCGGCGCAGCTGCGCCGGCCGCGGCCCCCGTTGCTCCGGTCGAGCCGCCCGTCGGTGCAGCGGCCCCCACGGCCCCGGCGCTCGTGGCCGCCGAGCCAGCCCTCAAGGCACCGGAGCGGCCCGCGCCGGCCCCGCACGCCGCCGAGGCGGAGCGCGCCGCCGAGGTCGAGCGTGCCGCCGAGGTCGAGCACGCCGAGCCGACGGAGCACGTGGCGCGCGCCGCGGCGCGCAGGCACGCCGTGCCTGACGAACCGGCGCCCGCCGACGACGGCGCGCCGACGACCGCCGGGGAGAGTGACGTCCCCAAGCACGGGCCGCATGCCGGCAAAGGCCGTCCTGCCAAGGCGGAGGAGCCCGCCGGTGGCGGGGAAGACGATGGCGCCGGCGAAGCCGCAGAGGCCAAGGCGCCGCCCGCGCCCGCAGGGGCGCCCACGCCGCGCCCCGCCCGCGCGGCCGCGGCCAAGGCGGCGACGACGGACGCCGCGGACGATGACGAGTCGCTCCCAGGGCAGGACGACGTCGAGCGCGCTCTTGATGCGCTCGCGCCGAAGGTGCGCGGGTGCTTCGTCAAATACCAGATCAAGGGCACGGCGCGCGTACGTCTCGTCGCGACGCCGGCCGGCAGGGCGGAGTCCGTGAACGTCACGGGCGACTTCGAAGACACGCCGACCGGTCTTTGTGTCGAGTCGATCTTGACCGACGCGAAGCTGCCCACCTTCAAGGGGCCTTCGCTCAAGCTCAGCCAGTCGTATCAGCTGCGCTGACGCGGCCGTCGCCGCGTGGATTTCGAGCGCCGCTACGGCCGGCCCTGAGCGCGCTCGAGGGCCGCGAGGCGGCGAGCGGTTACGAGCAGGAGCGCCGCGAGCACGGCGAGCAGCCCGATTCCAGCGGCGAGGGCGCCCACGAGCAGCGCGCGGCTCCCCGGCGTCACGCGCAACGGCCCAACGGCCGCCAACGCCGGCTCGTCCTCACTGGCGGCGGGGGCGGCCGTGACGACAACGGCGACGGCCGCGGCGTCGAGCCCCGAGACGCTGCCCGCGACGAGCCGCTGGACGTCCTCGCGCGCGATGGGCGTGTGGCCCGGCCGCGTCGCGAGCAGCACGGCGGCCCGCGCCGGCGCGCGCGGCTTGGCGTCTACGGCGAGCGGGTCGGCCTCCTCGAGCACGAGGTGCACGCGCGCGCTCACGACGCCGTCGACGGTCTCGAGCGTCCGCTCAATCTCGCCCGCGAGCGCGTCGACGTAGCGCGCGCGCTCTTCGGACGCCGTGGGAATCAGGCTGGGCTGTCCGTAGGTCTCCGAGAACCCGTGGCGTGGCTCGCGCGGCAAGCCGAGCGCGCGCAGAAGATCGAGGGCGCGCGCGCCGTCGGCGCGCGCGACGCGCAGGGTGAAGCGCGCTGCGGCGCCCGCGGCGGCCCCCTCCTCGCCGACCTTCTCGGCGCCGATGCCGGCGCGCTCGAGCGCCCGCGCGGCATCGTTGGCGGCGCGCTCGTCGATCCCGTGCAGGATGTTCGTCGAGCAGGCGCCCACCACCGTCAGGAGCAGCGCGAGCCGCGCCACGCTCGCGCTCCCGGGAATCCCCGACGCGACGGTCACGGAGCCTCGCGCCAATTCGTATCCCCGCCCCGCTCCGCTCACTCGCGACATCCCCCGTCCGCCCGACGTTCCCGCCATCCCCGACATGAGGCCGGTGATAACACAATCTTCGCGAGCCACAATGCCTAGACTTGCGTTGTGACGTCTGTTCGGACGGTCCCCACGAGCCGGTCGGTCGCGCGCGAGGGGATCAGAGGGCGTCGGCCATGGCGGCGCGGAGGAGGTCGACGGCGCGCGCGTGCAGCCGGCACGCCCACGACTTCGAAAGGCCGAGCGCACTGCCGGCCTCCTCGAGCGTCTTCTCTTCGAAGTAGTACATCTCCATGAGACGCCGCTCCTTCTCGGGTAGCGTCAGGAGGGCCTTCCGCACGCGCGCGCCGAGCCGGCCCGTGTCGATGGCGGCGTCGGGCGCGGCGAAGGTCTCGTCCGGCACGGCCGATGCCGCCTCGAGCGAGGTGATGTGAACGGCGGCCACGCCCGAGAGGACCTGCGCGACAGCGGCAAGCGTCTCGGCAGAGTCGGCGGCCTTGCTCGCCCCCTCGGGGGCGGGCGGATCGGCGTGGCCCTGCAAGTACTCGTTGGCGCGCTCTTCGGCGCGGTAGCGGGCATAGTCGGCGCGCGAGTACCAGCCCATCGTGCGCAGCCCGTCGAACATCGCGCCGCGGATGCGGTAGTAAGCGAACGTCGTGAACGCGACGCCGGGCCGCGCGTCGTACCGTTCGGCCGCCTCGACGAGGCCCTTCGAGCCATAGGCGACGAGGTCGTCATAGTCGATGCGCACGCCCAGGGTCTTCTTCACCTTGCGCGCGATGGCCCGCACGAGGGAGAGGTGCTGCTCGACGAGCTGATTCTTCTCCGACGCCGCCATCGTCCCGGGAGGACTAGACCAAGGGTTGCGTTCTCGCGTCAAGTGCGCGAAGGAAGGGGACGGAAGGGATGGCCGAGTTTCGCAAGCTGACCGCCGACGATGTTCGCGAGCTCCTCGATGCCTTCGAGGGGCTCGGCGCGGACGCGTACCGCAGCCACGCTCCCGTGCTCGCGGGCACTATCAACACCAATGTGCGCGTCGAGACGGCGGCCGGAGCGTTCTTCCTGCGCATCAACGAGGGCAAGACGCGGAACGACGTCGCGCGCGAGGCCGCCATCGTCGCGCACGCGGTGGCGCGCGGCGTGCCCACGCCCGCGCCACGCCTCACGCATACGGGCGAGGCCCTCGCCGCCTGGTGCGGCGAGCTGGCGTCGGTCTTCCCGTGGGTGCCGGGGCGCACGCTGTCTCGCGACGAGGTCACGCCGGCGCGCGCGGCGCTCGTGGGCCGGGCGCTCGCGGCGCTCCACCTCGCGAGTGAGGGCTACGCCGATCACCGCCCGGGTCGCTACGAGCCGGACGAGATTCGCCGCCGCCTCGAGCACGTCGCCAGCCTCGGGCGCGCCGAGCTCATAGGCCCGGTGGCCGTCCTCGGCCTGGCGCTCGAAGGGCTCGAGCTTGAGCGCGCCGCGACCCTGCCCACGGGCATCATTCACGGCGACCTGTTCATCGACAACGTTCTCTACGACGACGCGCGCGCGGAAGACGCTCGACCGCGCCTTGCGGCGCTGTTGGACTTCGAGCAGGCCTCCTGGGGCAGATTCGCGTACGACCTCGCCGTGACGACGCTGGCGTTCGGCTACGGCCGCGACGACTTCCGAGCCAGCGTCACGCGCGCGTTGCTCGAGGCCTATGCGGCCGTGCGCCCGCCGACCGCCGACGAGGGCCGCGCGTTCGGCGCCGAGCTGCGCTTCGCGGCCTGCCGGTTCGCGGTGACGCGCATCACCGACGTCCATCTCAAGCGCGACGCGGGCGCCCCGGCCGGGAAGGATTTCCGCCGCTACCTCGCGCGCCTCGCCTCGGTGGACGTTCACCTCGAGATGAACGACGGCCTGCTCGAGCTGCCGACCACCTGACCCGAGCGAGGGCGGCTTCCCCGCTACTTGCGGACCATCGTGATGTACTTGCGGAGCGTGTCCTTGCGTTCCTCGTCCATTTCGATGTAGCGGATCCCCATGTCCATGGGCGGGTCGCGGTTCGCCCAGACGACCTCGCCGCGCACGGCGATCGAGGCGTCGAGATCGGGGAAGTTGAGGACGAGGTCGACCACGGTGCCGACCTCCTCGACGCCCGAGGTTTGGATGCAGACGCCGCCGAGCGAGATGTTCTGGATGCGGTGGAAGAGGAGGACCTCGTTCCCGGTGTAATCGACGTAGGCGTTGACCTCGTAGCGGGGAAACTCGCGCGGTTGCTCAGATGTCTCAGGCGTCGTCATGTTCCCTCCACCGACGTTGGGGCCGCGCGCGGCGCCTCCCGGGGAGCGCGCCCTCGAGGCACTATCGCATTTCCATCAGGAGCGTCAACGCGCGGGTGTTTGCCAATCTGGCACTGGTTGGCGGGGCCGCGCGCCGAAGAGTCAGAGTCACGCGGTGGCCACGAGGGGGCGGGCCGCGGAAGCTCTCACGCGCCTGCACGAAAACCTGGAACGGTTCGTGCTAATTAGCTGAGCACGCATGGCACCCCGAGCTCTCGCCGATCGGCCCGCCTCGCCGCGGACGCCGCGCGCCGTTGTCCGCCTGGGCCGGCTCGGGCTGCTCGTCGTGCTCGGCGGCGTTTTCCTCGGGGAAGCGTGCGCGCACCCCGATTACTTCGCGGGCACGACGATCCAGAGGAGCGAGCAGAACCGAAAGATCATCGAGACCGTCGAGCAGTATCGGCAGCGGCTGCTCGCGCGCAACGTCGATGGTCTGCTCGTGCTCGCGTCCGACAAGTACTTCGAGGACTCGGGCACGCCGCGCTCCGATGACGACTACGGGTACGACGGCTTGAGGCAGGTGCTGACGAACCAGCTCAAGCGCGTCAAGTCGATGCGCTACGAGATCGAGTACCGCAACATCAAGGTCACGGGCACGCGCGCCGAGGTCGAGGTGTTCCTCGACGGCTCGTTCGAGCTCGCGGCCGACGCGGGCGACCGATACCGGCGCGTCAACGACTACCACCGCTTCGTCCTCGAGGAGAAGGGCGACGAGTGGAAGTTCTTGAGCGGCATGTAGGTGCGCGCTCCGCGCGGCGTGTGAGCGGCATGTCGCCGCGGGGTTGGTGGTAATCTCGAAGGGCGTGGACGCTTCGCCCCCCGAACCGCCGGACCCGCGCGTCGGCGCCGTGCTGCAGGGAAGGTATCGGCTCGACGCGCAGCTCGCGTCGGGGGCCATGGGCATCGTTTACCGCGGCGAGCGCCTGCAGCTCGGACGCCCCGTGGCCGTCAAGTTTCTCCATCCGTGGATCGCGACGCAGAGGGCCTTCCTCGACCGCTTCCAGAACGAGGCGCGCGCCATGAGCCGCCTGCAACACCCGAACTGCGTCTCCGTCATCGATTTCGGCGTCGACGGCGCGCCGTACCTCGTGATGGATTTCATTACGGGCAAGACGCTGCGCGACACGATCGCGGGCGGGCGGCTCGAGCCGGCGCGTGCCCTGCGCCTCGTGCGGCAGCTCCTCGCGGGCCTCGGGTACGCGCACGCGCAGGGCATCATTCACCGCGACCTCAAGCCCGAGAACCTGATCCTGAGCGACGAGCCGGGACTCTCGGACCACTTGCGCATCCTCGATTTCGGCCTCGCAAAGCTGCGCGACGGACCTGCCATGACGGCCGGCCTCGCCGTGGGCACGCCGAGCTATATGTCGCCCGAGCAGACAGGCGCCGACGGCGCCATCGACGCGCGCACGGATCTTTACGCCGTTGGGATCGTGCTCTTCGAGCTGCTCGCCGGCCGGAAGCCTTTTCAGTCGGAGAACGTGGGGGAGCTTCTCCTCATGCACCGCGATCAGCCGCCGCCGCTCCTGCGGGCGTCCGCGCCCGACGTTGGACTCTCGGCGGAGATCGAGGCCGTCGTCTCGAAGGCCCTCTCGAAGTTCGCCGATGACCGCTACCAGTCCGCGGCGGAGTTCTCGGCCGCGCTCGACGCGACGCCCGAGGGCGGCGCCGCCCGCCCGGGCGCGGGGCGCGCGGCGCCGGTCCGTCCGGTCGTCACGGCGGCCTTCTTTCGGGCTGCTCCCATGGGCGCGCCGCCGGCGCAGGCGCCCGGCGGGGCCGCCGCGTTGCAGCCCCCCGGCGCGGCGCCCGCGGCCTCCCCGCCGCCGTCGGACGCCACGATCGTCGACTCGGCCTCGAGGATTCAGCGCCTCGTTGGAGAAGCGGCTGCGCCCGCCGCGGCGCCGCGCGATCGCCGCGCGGTCTGGGGCGGCATCGGGCTGGGCGCGCTCGCCGTCGCGGCGCTGCTCGTTGGTCGCGCCGTGCGCACGAACGCGGGCTCGAAGGTCGATGCGAGGCGCGCCGACGGCGCGTCCGCCAGTGTCAAGGCGCAGCGCGCCGCTGCCGCACCTGCGAAGACGACGGCAGAGTCGAGCGCCGCGCCGGCGGCGGCGCCGGCAACGGAGAGCCCACGTCCGTCGGCGTCGGCCATCGCAGAGCAGCTGGCCGAGGCGCGCCGCCTCCTCGCGCGCGGCGATTGGGAACAAGCGCGCGCGACCCTCGAGACCCTGCGTGCGGGCGCCCCGGACGACGCTGACGCGGCTTATCTCCTCGCGACGATCGATCTCGAGCACCGCCGCTGGGCTGAAGGGCTGGCGGCGGCCCAGGTCGCCGCGCGCCGGAACCCTGCGCTCAAGTCCGATCCCGACCTCGTCAAGGACGTCATCCAGGCCCTCGCGAGCGACCCTAGCGCCGAGCGCGCCCAGTCCTTCCTGCGCGGCGCGGGCGCGCCCGCCAAGCCGTTCCTCAAGGAAGCTGCGCGCCGCGATCCCAATCTGAAGGTCCGCGATCGGGCCGCCGAGCTGCTCGCGGGCGACAACCGCTCGCCGTTCCGCTGGTCGTCGCGCTCGTCGTCACCGTCGTCCCGCTCCGTCTTTCACCGCTGACGCGCGGGGAGGTCAGTTGCAAGACATGGTGTCCGGGGCGCAGGTGTGTCCCGCAGAGCAGCTCGAGGCGTCGGTGCAGGTCGTGAAGCAGGCGGGGACGGACGGGTCGCACGAGAAGGTGCCGCAGTCGGTGACGGTGCCGGCGCCACAGTTGCCGAGGCCGTCGCAGAAGCGGGTCGAGGTCAGATCGCTCAACGAGCTCGTGTTCGAGCAGGTCGGGGCGGCGCAGATCACCGAGCCGTCCTGGAACGCGCACGCACCCGAGGAGTCGCACTTGCCGGTCGTTCCGCAGCCGATGCTGCCCTGGTTCACGCACGCGCCAGAGGGGTCGGTCGTGCCGGGGTCGACTTGCGTGCAGGTGCCGAGGAAGCCGGGGAGGGCGCAGCTTTGGCACTGCGTGCAGGCGCCGGTGTCGCAGCACACGCTCTCGATGCAGTGGCCCTTGCTGCACTCATTGTTTCCCGCGCACATCTTCCCATCGATCTTCTTCGGCATGCAGCTGCCGGCGGAGCAGTAGGCGGTGGGGACGCACTGGCTGTCGTCCGTGCAGCTGGCCAAGCAGTCGCCGCCCCCGCTGCACAGGTAGGGATCGCACGATTCGCTGTCGGCGGCGCAGCTGCCCGTCGCGCACGTCCCGGCCAGCGTGTGCGTCGACGTGCCGGCGGGGCACGAGGGCGTCGAGCAGACGGTCGTCGGCGCGTAGCTCTGGCAGGCGCCGGCTCCGTCGCACAGGCCATTGGTCGAACAGGAAGCCGCGCCCAGGTTCGGGCACATGGCGCGCGGGTCGGCGAGGCCCGCACCGACGGAAGTGCACGTGCCCTTCGAGCTCGCGAGCGCGCACGAGACGCAGGGGCCGCCGCAGGCCGTGTCGCAGCAGACGCCGTCGACGCAGTGGCCGAAAGCGCATTGGTTGGGCGCCGCCGGGCTGCAGGCGTCGCCGTTCATCTTCTTCGCGACGCACGTGCCGCCCGGGCCGCTGCAGTAGGTCCCGCCCGCGCAGTCCGTGTCATGGTTGCAGGTGTTGGCGCACGCGCCCGCCGTGCACACGAAGGGGCTGCACGCTTGCGCGCCCGCGTTGCAATGGCCGCCTGAGCACTGGCCCGCGAGCGTGAGCGTCGACGTGCTCGCACAGCTCGCCGGCGAGCACGTCGTGCCGTCGGCGTATTTCTGGCAACCGCCCGCGCCGTCGCATTTACCGTTCGTGCCGCAGGTCAGGGCGGTCTGATCGATGCAGGCGCCGTTCGGGTCGACGCTGCCCGCGATCAGGGGCGAGCAATCGCCGGCGCTTCCGCTGACGTTGCAGGCCTTGCATGACGGGCAGCTGGCGGAGCCGCAGCAGACAGCGTCGACGCAGTTGTTCGTCATGCACTGATCGCCGTTCGCGCAGCTCTGTCCAGTCGTCCTCTTCTGGACGCAGCTCCCGCCGGCGCCCGTGCAGTAGTAGCCGCTGGTGCAGTCGCCGTCGCCGCCGCACGTTCCGAGGCATGCGCTGCCGCCGTTGCAGAAGTACGGCGCGCAGGTTTGCGTCGGCTTGCCGCAGGTGCCGTTCGAGCAGGTGCCCGCAAGCGTGAGCGTCGCCGCGCCTGCGGGGCAGGTCGCCGACGAGCACGGAGTGCCATCGACGTAGATCTGGCAGTAGCCCGTGCCGTCGCACTTGCCGTTCGTGCCGCAGGTCGAGGGGCCCTGGATGGCGCAGAACGCCGCGGGCGCGGGCGTGCCGGGCGGCACGGGCGTGCACGTGCCGACGCCCGAGAGATTGCAAGCCTGGCAGGCGGGGCAGCTCGCAGAGCCGCAGCAGACGCCGTCGACGCAGTTGCCGCTGATGCACTGGCCGCCCGTCGTGCAGGCGAGGCCGTTCGTCTTGAGGGCGCAGCTCTGGGCGCCCGCCGCCCCCTGGCACGTGAAGGGCGCGATGCAGTCGCCGTCGCTCGCGCACGTGGTCTTGCACGCGCCCGCGCCGCAGACGTAGGGCGAGCAGCTGGTCGTCGTGGGCGTCGCGCAGGCGCCGCCGCCCGTGCAGTGGGAGACCTGCGTGAACGTCGAGCCCGAGCACGACGCAACCCCGCAGCTCGTGCCCCCGCTCTGCTGCTCGCACGCGCTCGCTCCGTTGCAGTTGCCCGTGTTGCCGCACGGCGGTTGCGGCGCGCAGCGCGCGTGGGGCTCGACGTCGCCCGCCGCGACGTTCGAGCACGCGCCGGCCTTGCCGAGCACGTTGCAAGCCTGGCACAACCCACACGACGAGCTGCCGCAGCAGACGCCGTCGACGCAGAAGTCGCCGGTGAGGCACTCGGCGGTCGCCGCGCAGGGCTGGCCGAGGCGCTTCCTGTCACCGCACAGGTTGGTCTTCGGATCACAGATGTTCGGCGGTAGACAGTCGCCGTCGCTCGTGCACGCAGCGTTGCAGGCGGTCATGGATGTCGCGTTGCACATGAAGGGCGCGCACGCGATCGAGGCGCTCATCTGGCAGTTGCCGACGCCGTCGCAGGTCTTGGCGGGCACGAGCGTCGAGCTCCCCGCGGGGCACGATGGAGGCGCGCACTGCGTGCCGCCCGCGTAGAGGCGGCAGGCGCCCTTGCCGTCACAGAGACCGTCCGTGTCGCACGTCGCTTGACCCTGGTTCTGGCAGGTGCCCTGCGGATCGGCCGCGCCGTTCGGCACGCTGCTGCAGGCGCCGAGGGAGCTCGGGAGCGCGCACGACTGGCAGGAGCCGTTGCACGCCGAGTTGCAACAGACGCCTTGCGCGCAGAACTTCGACAGGCACTCCGTGCCGTCGGCACAGGTCTTGCCGATGCCCTTGAGCCCGCACGAGCCCATGATGCAGACGGCGGGCGAGGCGCAGTCCGTGTCGACCGTGCAAGCGGCCTTGCAGACCTTCGTTGCGCAGCCGTAGGGGAAGCACGAGCTCGACGCCGGCGTCTGGCACGCGCCGTTGCCGTCGCACGTCGAGCCAGGCGTGAACGTCGTCGTCGCGACCGCGCAGGTCGAGTCCTTGCACGGCGTGCCCCTGACGTACTCCTGGCAGGCGCCCGCCTGGCACTTGCCGTTCGTGCCGCAAGAGGCGCCGCCAGCGTCCGTGCACAGGCCCGCCGGATCGGACGCCCCCGTGGGAACGATCGTGCAGGTGCCGAGCGTCCCTGGGAGCGCGCACGACTGGCAGGCGCCGCCGCAGGCCTTGTCGCAGCAGACGCCCTGCGCGCAGAGCGTCGACGCGCACTCGCCGCCGGTCGAGCAGGAGGCGCCCACGTTCTTCTTGCCACAGGAGTTGCCGTTGCAGACGTTCGGGGGCAGGCAGTTGCCGTCCGTCGTCGTGCAGGCGTTGAAGCACGACGAGCCGTTGCAGACGTACGGGCTGCACGGCAACGAATCGGACGCGACGCACTGGCCTGTGGCGCTGCAGGTCGGGGGCGGCGTGTAGACGTTCGCGGCGCAGGTCTCGGGCGCGCAGATCGTGCCCGTCTTGTAATTCTGGCAGCCGCCCGAGCCGTCGCACTTGCCGTTCGTGGAGCAGGCGGCGGCGGTCATGTCCAGGCAAACGCCGCGCGGATCGGGGTTGCCGGCGGCGCTCGACGTGCACTTGCCGGGCGCCGACGCGAGCGAGCAGCTCCGGCAAGCGCCCGTGCAGTCGCCGTCGCAGCACACGCCGTCGACGCAGTGGGTGGACAGGCACTCCGCGGCCATCGAGCACGGCTGCCCGTTTTGCTTCGGCCCGCACAGTCCCTTGACGCAGGCGTGCCCGGCCTGGCAATCGGCGTCACTCCCGCAGACCTTGTTGCACGTTCCGTCGACGCAGTTGAAGGGGCTGCAGTTCTGCACGCCCTGCGGCCGGCAGGTGCCGAGGCCGTCGCAGGTCCCGGGCGTGTTGCGGCGCGTGCCCGTGCAAGAGGGCATGATGCACTGGGTTTCCGCGGCGTACTTCTGACAGCCGCCGAAGCCGTCGCACTGGCCCGTCGTTCCGCACGTAGGCGCGCCCATGTCGAGGCACACGGCGCGGGGATCGGGCGCGCCCTCGTCGATGGGCCAGCAAGTTCCGAGGCGGCCCGGCAGGGCGCACGACACGCACCCGCCCGAGCACGCGACGTTGCAGCAGATCTCGTCGGCGCAGAACCCCGAGGCGCAGTCGCCGTTCGCCTTGCACGCCGCGCCCTTCATCTTGAGGCCGCAGCTCGCGTTCACGCACTGCTGGCCGCTCGAGCACTGGTTGGTCTGCGTGCAGGACTCGAAGCACGCCCCGGTCGTCGGATCGCACGAGAAGGGCACGCAGATCACGGAGGGCCCGGGGCGGCACCGTCCGAGGCCGTCGCACAAGCGCGCGCCGACGACGGCTTCGCCGTCACACATCCCCTTGCCGCACTGGATTCCCGCGGGGTAGCGCCGGCAGGCCCCGGCGCCGTCGCACATGCCGTCCCACCCGCAGGTCGTGACGTCGGCGGCCTGACAGGTGGCGAGATCGCGCGGCGCCTTGCCCGCCGCGATGAACGTGCACGTCCCCATAGAGCCGGACCCCGCGCAGGTCTTGCACGACTCGGTGCAGGCGGTGTTGCAGCACAAGCCATCGACGCAGAAGTTGCTCGCGCAGTCGGACGCGCACTCGCAGGATTGGCCGTTGCTCTTCTTCGTGAGGGTGTCGGTCCCGCAAGCCACGTCGCCGCCCGGCGCGTCGCTCTTGGCGTCGAGGCCGGCCCCATCGCTCGCCGCGCCGTCGCCAGGCCCGTCGGCGGCGTCGTGATTGACGCGGGGCGGCGCGGGGGAGCTGCTTGCGCAACCCACTGCGAGCGCGAGGATGAAAGCGACCGCGGCGTAGCGTGCGGCCAGTCTCCCATCGAATAAGCCAAGCAATTTCATAAACCGAATAATGCAAGGACGCTAACACGATCAGCCGTGCGAAAGAAACCGGCGCTCGGCTCGCCTCAGTCGAAGGTGCCGATCGCCAGGTTGAGGGCCACGGCGAGGATGACGGTGTTATACGCGAACGAAAGCACGGCGTGCGCGAGGGTCTCACGGCGCAGGCGGGCGTTCGAGATCGACACGTCCGAGACCTGGAAGCACATGCCGACGGTGAAGGCGTAATAGGCGAAGTCGATGTACGCCGGGTGCGCGGGGCCGGGGAAGGCGAGGCCACCCTCGCGCTCTACGCCGTCGCGGTAATAAAGGTGCGCGTAGCGCAGCGTGTACATCGTGTGCGTCATGACCCACGCCGCGGCTACCGCGACCAGGCCGAGGCCCAAGAAGAGCGGGCGGCTGTCGGCGGGGCAGGACTTCGCGCCATGCAGCGCAAAGCCGGTCGCGAACATGCTGAACGCGCTCGCGAGGATGAGCAGGCCGCCGATGGCGAGGCGTCCGGGATCGGTCGACGCCGCCCAGACGCGCGTGCGCGCGGGCGAAGCGCGCGCGATGAGCCACCAGGCGAGCCCGATCATCGCGCCGGCGCCGGCGTCCCAGGCGCCGATGATCTTCAGCGTGGCGCCGAAACGTTCTGGGACGCAGACCGACGCCGCTAGGCCGACGAAGACGCCTATGGCAAGACGCACCCAGGCCGGGCGCGACGGATGCTCGGGAACGCGCTCGGCCGTCGCCTGTGAATTGGGCGCCATGCCGCCTCAGCCCTGCGACTCTTTGACCTCGCCAGGGAACCCGAAGTGTACGGTGGGCAGACCGGGTTGCTCGAGCGTCGGGATCGAGAGCGTGAACGGATGGAGCGAGACGATGCGGAAGGATGCGGCGCCCTGGCCGAACCACGTCCGGATGCAAATGTCTTGGTCGGCGGGCGTCGCCACGGCCTCGTCGGTGATGGCCCAGTCGTTGAAGAGGAAGACGCGCTCGGCGTCTCGGCGTACGAAGCCGAAGGGTTGCCACCTCGCGGAGCGCAGGCCGCCGTGGCGGAAGGCGAGGTGCCACACCGTGGGGAACGTGCCCTGCGGGCGGCGCGGGCGCACCACGAGATCCTGATAAAAGTTCTTGCCGTCCCGCGGATCATGAGCGAATTCGTTGACGACCCACTCGCGGTTGAAGAACCGTTTTGCCATTTGTTGCGGGGGCCACTCTTCGGCCGTGTCGGAGAAATAACGAAAGAAGGCCAGCGCCTTGAGCAGTCCGCTCCAGCGCCCCGTGCGCGCGGCGCGCACGATCTTGGGCCACAGCGTGGGAAAGTTCTCGGCGTCGAACGTCCACAGCGCGGTCGGGTCCACGTCGAGCGCGCCCGCGAGCGCGAGGATGCGCTCCTCGTCGCGCGGGAAATGGCGGCCGTCCGAAGACAGCCAGCGCGTGACCGTGCTGCGATCGGGAGGCGTATCGAGCGGCAACGCGGCGGCCAGCCGCGAGATGCTGCCACCGAACCTGTCTCCGATGAGGCCTCGGATGCGCTCGCCGTCCAGCCTCAGCGCCGACACGAAAACCACTGTGGCATCGCGTGACGGAGCAATGCAACCAGGAACCGAGGGCGCGTCCGCGCCGCGTATCTTTTCTTCTCGATCTCGACGGGAAGACGGAGCAGGTGGCGTATCTCTAATGACGAAAGTCAGCATGTGGGTCCCGAGCGGCAACCTTCCGGGCGACGCGTGCGCCGAGAGCGGCGGCGCCGGATTTGCTCGTCGCCGCCTCGTGGCGGGCGTGGTGGCCGCCGTCGTCACAGTGGCTGCGCTCGGTGGCTGCCGCGGGGCGCGCGCGGCGGCGCCGCCCGGCGTGCTCTCGATCTCCGTCGAGAAGCAGAGCGCTTGGGTGCGCAACTTCAACCCGCTCGCGCCGGGCGCGGGCGCGCGCTTCCCGACGCGCGCGGGCGTCTACGAGCCGCTGCTGATCTTCAACAGCGTCGCCGGCGCCTACGTGCCGTGGCTCGCGACGAGCTACGCCTGGTCCGAGGATCACCTCACGCTGCGCTTCGCGCTGCGCGAGGCCCGCTGGTCCGACGGCGCCCCCTTCTCGGCGGCCGACGTCGTCGCGACGTTCGGCCTCCTGCGCGCTCACCCCGCGCTCGACCAGCACGACGTCTGGAGCTTCATCGAAGACGTGCGCGCCGCCTCCGCGCGGACCGTCGAGCTGCGGTTCCGGCGCGTTTACGTGCCTGGCCTCGCCGACGTCGCGCAGCAGCCCATCATTCCGGCGCACGTGTGGCGCGACGTCGCCGATCCGGTGACGTTCGCGAACCCGAGCCCCGTCGGCACGGGACCTTTCACGGAGGTGCGCATCTTCCGCAATCAGGTGTACGAGATCGGCAAGAACCCGTTCTACTGGCAGGCGGGCCGGCCGCGCGTCGAGGCGCTGCGCTTCCTGGCCTATCCCGCGAACGAGCAGTCCAATCTCGCGCTCGTCGAGGGCGACGTTGACTGGGCGGGCGACTTTGTGCCGTCCATCCAGCGCACATACGTGCGGCGCGATCCGGCGCACAATCACTATTGGTACCCGCTCCTGGGCAGCATGGTCTTTCTCTACGCCAACACGGCGCGCGCGCCGTTCGACGACGTGCGCGTGCGCAAGGCGCTCAGCATGGGCATCGACCGTCAGAAGCTCGTCGACGTCGCCATGTACGGGACGACGCGACCCGCGGACGCGACGGCGCTCACCGACGCGTACGCGGCCTGGCGCGATCCCGCGCTCGCGACGCGCGACTGGGTTGCGTTCGACGTCGCGGGCGCGAACCGGCTGCTCGACGAGGCCGGCTACGCGCGCGGCGGCGACGGCCTACGGCGCACGCATGACGGGCGGCCTTGCCGGTTCGACGTCGAGGTCGTGAGCGGGTGGTCGGATTGGGTGCGCGCGGGCCAGGTGATCGCGCGCGAGCTCGCGGAGGTCGGGTTCGAGGTCAAGCTGCGCACCTACGAGTTCGGCGCGTGGTACGCGCGCCTCGGGCGGGGCGCGTTCGATCTGTCGATCGCCTGGTCGGTCGAGGGGCCGACGCCATACGGCGTCTACCGCGCGCTCATGTCGAGCCACGCCGTCCGTCCGCTGGGCGAGGCGGCGGCGTCCAACTGGCATCGGTTCGGCGATCCCGCGGTCGATGCGCTGCTCGCGCGCTTCGAGGTCACCGACGACGTGACGCTCGAGCGGGCGCTCGTCGCGCAGATCGAGTCGCGCTTCGTCGAGCTCGCGCCGGCCATCCCCCTCTTCCCGAACCCCGCCTGGGGCGTTTTCAGCACGCGCCGCTTCGAGGGGTTTCCTTCCGCCGAGCATCCCTATGCTCCGCTGTCGCCCCATCGCGAGCCCGAGCGCCTGCTCGTGCTGACGGCGCTCGCGCCCAAGGTCGAGCCGCCGCCCGGTGCCCTGCCGCGAGGGACGGCGCCATGAACGCCGTATTGCGAAGGCTCGGGTTTTATCTCGTCTCGGCGTGGGCCTCGGTCACGCTCAACTTCGCCATCCCGCGGCTCATGCCGGGCGATCCCGCGGCGGCGCTCGTCGCCCGCTTCAACGGAGAGATGTCGCCCGAGGCGCTGCGGGGGCTCCGGCGCGCCTTCGGGTTCGTGCCGGGGTCGACGCTCACGCAGTACGCGAGCTACGTCAAGCACGTCGCGCGTGGCGACCTCGGCCTGTCGATCGCGTACTTCCCGGCGCGCGTGAGCGACGTCATCGGCACGGGCCTGGGCTGGAGCCTGGGCCTCGGGGGCTGCGCGCTCCTCATCAGCTTCACTCTCGGCACGGTGCTGGGCGTCGTCGCCGCGTGGCGGCGCGGCGGACGACTCGACTCCCTCCTTCCGCCCGTGCTGTCGTTTCTCGGCGCCTTCCCGTACTTCTGGCTCGCCATGCTCGTGCTCTACCTCTTTGGGTTCACGCTGCGCTGGTTTCCGCTGCAGCACGCGCGGACGCCCGATCTCGAGGGAAGCTCTGCGTTGACCCTGGTCGTGGACGTCGTGAGGCACGCCGCGCTGCCCGCGACGGCCGTCGTGCTCGCGACGCTCGGCGGGTGGATGCTCAGCATGCGCGGCTCGATGCTGGCCGTGCTCGGCACGCACGCCATCAAGCTCGCGACGGCCAAGGGCCTGCGGCCGCGTCGGATCATGTGGGCGTACGCCGCGCGCAACGCGCTCCTGCCCAGCGTCACGAGCCTGGGCATGGCCCTCGGCTTCGTCGTGAGCGGTTCGCTGCTGACCGAGATCGTGTTCTCGTATCCGGGGCTCGGCTACCTGCTCGTGCAGGCCGTTCGCAACCAGGACTATCCGCTCCTGCAGGGCCTCTTTCTCATGATCACGTTCTCCGTGCTGGCGGCGAACTTCCTCGTCGATCTGCTCGTCATCTGGCTGGACCCGAGGGCGCGCGCGTGACGGAGCCCGCGCCGCGCGGCCTCCTTCGCAACAGCAAGGCGGCCGTCGGCCTGGCCGTCGTCGCGGGCTTCGTCGTCATGGCGCTCCTGGGCCCCGCCGTCGTGGGCGACCCGACGGCGTTCGTGGCCGTGCCGCATCTCCCGCCGTCGTGGAGCCACCCATTCGGCACGACGGGACAGGGGCAGGACGTGCTCGCGCAGACCGTGGCGGGCGCGCGCGAGACGGTGGCCGTCGGCTTTACCGTGGGGATCCTCGTGACGCTCCTCGGCGCGCTCCTCGGCATTACGGCTGGCTTCCTCGGCGGCCGCGCCGACGCCCTGCTGTCGGCGCTCATCAACGTCTTCCTCGTGATCCCCGGCCTGCCGCTCGCCATCGTGCTGGCCGCGTACCTGCCTCACGGGCCCGGGAGCCTCGTCGTCGTGCTCGCCTTCGCGGGATGGGCCTGGAGCGCGCGCGTCTTCCGCGCGCAGGCGCTCGCGCTGCGCGGACGTGAGTTTGTCCAGGCGGCGATCGTCTCGGGCGAGGACACGCTGCGCATCGTCTTCGTCGAGCTCTTGCCGAACATGGCGTCACTGGTCGCGTCGGCGTTCATCACGTCGACCGTCTATGCGATCGGCGCCGAGGTGGGCCTCGAGTTCCTCGGCCTCGGAGATCCTGGGGCGGTGACGTGGGGGACGAACCTCTACTGGGCGAGCAACGACTCGGCGCTGCTCACGGGCGCCTGGTGGACCTTCGTGCCCGCGGGCACCTGCGTGGCGCTCGTCGGTTTCGCGCTCACGATGTTGGCCTACGGCATCGACGAGGTCATGAACCCGCGCCTCGCCGCCGCCCGCGACGCGGAACTGGCCGCGCGCGGCGAACCCGCGCCCGCGCCGGCGGCCGAGCGCGCAGCCGCCGACGGCGCGCTCCTGTCGGTCCGGAACCTCACGGTGCGCTACCGCGGCAGGGAGCAGCCGGCCCTCGACGGCGTGTCGCTCGCGATTCGCCCCGGCGAGATCTTCGGGCTCGCGGGCGAATCGGGCGGCGGCAAGTCCACCTTCGCCGACGCGCTCCTGCGCCTCCTGCCGTCCTCGGCGCGCACCTCGGGCGAGATCCACTTCGCGGCCCACGACGTGCTCGGGCTCGCGCCCGAGGTCCTGCGCGCCTTCCGGTTCCGTGAGATCTCGGTCGTCATGCAGAGCGCCCTCGACGCGCTGAACCCCGTGGCGCGGGTGGCGGAGCAGATCGTCGACGTCCTGCGCGCGCACGAGCCGTTCACGCGAACGGCGGCCCGCGCGCGCGCGGCGGCCTTGCTCCAAGTCGTGGGCCTGGACGCGTCGACCCTCGAGGCCTTCCCGCACACGCTCTCGGGCGGCGCGCGCCAGCGCGTCGCGCTGGCCATCGCCCTCGCGCTCGACCCGCGGCTCGTTGTCCTCGACGAGGCGACGACAGCGCTCGACGTCGTCACGCAGCGCCAGCTGCTCGAGAGGGTTGCCGACCTGCGCGCGACGCTCGGCTTGTCGGTCCTTCTCATCACGCACGACCTGCCGCTCTTACTGACCCACTGCGATCGGGTGGGGGTGCTCCACGCAGGCCGCCTCGTCGATCTCGCGCCCGCGGCGGATTTACGGCGTGTCGCGCGCCACCCGCACACGCGCCGGCTGTTCGCCGCTTATGAGGCGCTGGGACTCGCGCCCCGCCGCGCCGTCTAGGACCGGACCGCCTGGCGATGGCGAGCGACGTGCTACCGTGAAGGCGAGCATGCACGGACCATGGATCGCGACCAGAAGGGCGAGGCTTTCCTCGGTCGCGGCGGCGCTCCTGCTGGCGGCCGCCTGCGGGGACGGCGGCATGCAAGCACACGTGGCGCTCGATGCCGCGCCCGACGTCCGGGCGGACGCCGCCGACGCGGGCTCGGACCGCGGAGCCGCGGCCGCTGACGGCGGGGACGCGTCCGACGACGTCGAGGTGGACGCGGCGCTAGACGCCACCGCGGAGGGCCCCGACGCCGTCGCGGGCGACCGCGGGCCGCCCGCCGATGCCGCGGACGCCAGCGAGGCCCGCGTCGAGGCGTCCACGGATCTGCCGCGCGAGCGTCCGAGCGCCACGGCGGCCTGGACGATCGCGCCGAATTCGATGTGCACGGCTGACGGCGCCGGATGTATGGACACGGGCACGGTGGGGGGCTACCAGATCACCGCGAGCGGAAGGTGCCCGTCGGCGTCGGACGTGCAGCTCTGGTTCCCGGGCGGCGCGACGCCCCTCGCGGCGGGCACCTATGCCGTGAAGGCCGCCGCCGGGATCCTCGACGTCATCGCCATGCCGGCGGGCATGGTCGGCGTTCTCGCCGAGCGCGACGACGTCGCGAACACACACTTCAGGTTCTGGGGCCGCGCGGGGACGGTGACGGTGATCGCTGCCGGTTCCGCGCGGCGTGTCGCCTTCACGGAGGTCACGCTGCGCGAGCAGACCTCGGGCGCCATGACGACGCTGGCGGCCGACGTGACCTGTCCCTGAGTGATCGGGCGACGCCGCGTATCGCTTGCCTGCCCCCGAATCTGTCGTTTATGGTCGCTGCATGAAAAGGCAAAAGATGCTTCCGATGTGGGTGCTCTCGGTTTGTCTCACCGTCGCCGTCGCGGCTCGGGCGGGTTCGGCGCTCGCGCTGGACGTAGGCGGTCTCGCCAAGAAGGCGGTCGGCGGCGCCTCGAGCGGCGCGCGCGACGAGGTCTTCAAGAAGGTCAATGCCAAGCTGCTGGCCGAAGGCCGCAAGAATCAGTGCAACTTCAAATCAGACAGCGACGAGCTCATGCCTGGCTGCGACGCCAAGGTCAAGAAGCTCGCCAATACGCTTATCGACGTCAAGAAGCAGCTCCAAACCGCCGGCGTGTCGGCCTTCAAGTTCGAGGTCTCGGGTCACACCGACTCGAGCGGCAAGGCCGAGCACAACAAGGAGCTGTCGGGCAAGCGCGCCACCGTCATCCTCAAGGAGCTCGTCGCACGCGGCATCCCGCAGGGCGAGATCATCGCGGTCGGCATGGGCTCCGAGCATCCCCTTGTGACCCCCGACAACACCGAAGCGAAAAAGAAGAAGAACCGCCGCTACGAAATTCAAGTCAGATAGCGCCGAAGGGGCTGCGCGGCTCTCGCGGGCCCTCCCCTCCGAGGACCTGCCCGGCGCGGCGAAGCCGTGCCTCCGCGTGCTCGGACGCGCTCGCTGCGCGCGCTCTGACGCTTACGGCACTTTCGCTTCGAGGGGCGTTATCTCGGGGACGATGAAGAGGTAGGAGAGCGCGCCCAGGATCGCGAAGCCGCCGGCCATCATGAGCGGCGCCACGAAGCCGCCGGTCTTGGCCAGAAGCTTGCCGATGAGGTAAGTGATCAGGATGCCGGCGGTGTTCGAGGCGAAGTTCTGGATGCCGCCGATCGAGGCGACGTGCTGGGGCGTGGGCGCGACGTCGGCGGGCAGCGACCAGATGCTGGCCGCCGCGAAGCACAGCCCGCCGTAGCTGAGGGCGAGCAGCGCCACGGCGCCCATGGCGCTCGGGACGACGACGGCGAGGCCGATGCTCGACGCGATAGCCATGCCGAGCACGATCGGGATCTTGCGCGCTTTCGTGAGCGAGAAGCCGCGACGCACGAGGAAGTCCGACGTCTTGCCGCCCGTGTAGCCGGCGACCATCGCGAACAGGCCAGGGATCATCCCGTAAAGGCCGGTCTTGACTGCGGTGAAGCCTCGACCGTCGCGCAAGTACGTGGGGAACCAGGTCACGAAGAAGTAGATCACGAAGTTCAGACAGAAGAAGCCGAGCATCATCCCCCAGATCGTCCGGTACCTGAACAAGCTGCGCCACGGCACCTTGGGGCCTCGCACCGCCGGCTGCGCCGCCTGGCCCGCGAGGATGTACGCGCGCTCGGTGTCCGACACGCGCGGGTGCTCCGACGGGTGACGGTAGATTGCATACCAGATCGCCGACCAGAGGACGCCGACAATGCCCGTGACGATGAACGACGTCCGCCAGCCGTAGTCTTTGATAATCCACGTGCAGAGCGGCAGCGCGGCCACCGTGCCGGCGCGCGCGCCGCTGTCGTAGATGCTGGTCGCGAAGGCGCGCTCGCTCTTGGGAAACCACTCTGAGACGGCCTTGGCGTTGGTCGGGTACGCGGGCGCCTCGCCGACGCCGAGCAACAACCGGAACCCGAAGAGGGACGTGAAGCCGCGCGCGATGGCGGTCGCGGCCGTGAAGATCGACCACCACACGACGGCGACGGTGTACGCGATGCGCGGGCCGACCTTGTCGACGAACCAGCCGGACGGGAGCTGAAACGCCGCATAGGTCCAGAAGAACGCCCCCAAGATGAGGCCCGAGGTCTCGGGCGAGAGCCCAAACTCCTTCTTGAGCGCGGGCAGCGCGACGCCCAGGTTCGCGCGGTCGATGTAATTGATGGTCGTCCCGAGAAACGCCATCAGGACGATGGTCCAACGCATCGACGATCGGGAGGGTCGATCCATTCGGGAGCTCCTCGGTTGGGGTGACCGGCCGCGGTCGGTCAGGCGGCGGCGCTTGGGCCGGCCGGCGTTCGCGGCCTTTATAGCCGAGTCGTCCCGGAAGCGTCCGATCGTTTTTCGCAGGGGCCTGGACCCGAGCGTCCCGGACGGTTACTACTAGCCGCGAGGGCGTGGCGGTCGGCGGGTCCGACGGGCCAGGTCGCCTTCGGAAGGAAGAGATCAGATGAAGAGAATCGAAGCGATCATCAAGCCGTTCAAGCTCGATGAGGTGAAGGAGCGTCTGCGCGAGCTCGGCGTCTCAGGCATGACGGTGTCCGAGGTCAAGGGCTTCGGGCGCACGGGCGGACGCACGGAGGTTTACCGAGGCTCGGCCTACGTCGTCGACTTCGTGCCCAAGGTGAAGATCGAGGTCGTCCTCAAGGACTCGCTCGTCGCCGACGTCGTCGAGGCCATCACCGCCGCCGCCCGC
>DASZFV010000272.1:0-3722 GCA_035939455.1 Polyangia bacterium | reverse complement strand
TGGGAGCGCGTCGTGCGCGACCCGCGGCTCGGCGGTCTTCCCTACGAGGCAGCGCTCGCGCACTTCTGCCTGGGCCAGTCCCTCCTGCGCATGAACGAGGGCGCCGCCGCAGCGCGCGAGCTCTCGACGACGCAGCGCCTGCTCGAGGTCGTGGCCGACGACTTCGAGACGCGCGGCGAGATCCAGCGCGCGCTCGAGTCCTACCGCCAGCTCCTGCTCCTCGGCCGCGAGACGGGCTCCTTCGAGAACGTCGCCGAGGGCTACCTGAACACGATCCGCATCCTCGTGCGCGAGGACCAGCGCTTCTACGCCTTTCAGTTCTACGAGGACTTCCTGTCCTACGCCGTCGAGCACAAGGAGTGGTACGCGGCGGCCACGCTGGCGCGCGAGGCAGCCGCCTACAGCGTGAAGACCGGCCTCGTCTTTGAGCGGCATTACCTCGCGCGGGCGGCAGAGCTGTGGGAGGCGACGGCGACGCACAACGAGGCGGCCGGCGGGCCGCTCGAGCTGTCCGAGAACGCGCTGCACGCCGCCGTCGACGCCGCGGCGTCTCTCGATGACCCCGCGCTCGTGGCGCGGCTCTACGGAAGGCTCGCGGCGCTGCCGCTCGCCGCCAAGAAGCGCGCGCGCTATCAACGTCTCGCCGAGCGCGGGGCCGTTGCGCTCGCGGCGCCGCGCGTGCGCGCGCCGGGTTTCCCCGAGTACCTGCGCCGCGCCAACGCCTACCAGGACGTCTCGCGCCAGGACCTCGTCGAGTGGGCGCTCGAGGGCGAGCCCACCGCCGTGCTCGCGCGCTGGATGACGGGCGCCGACGGCGGTCGCCCGCTCGACGCCTCGCCCGAGGAGCGGAAGGCGTCGCGGCTCGCGCTGCGCGCCATCCTGCTCGCGAGCGCGCCCACATTCTCGTTCGATGACCCGCGCGCGACGGCGGAGCTCGCGCTCGCGCTCGGGCGCACGCAGCTCTACCAGGTCCTGCGTCCGCTCGAGCGTTTGGCGGAGCACGGCGCGCCCGAGGTGCGCGCCGCCGTGATGACGAGCGCGGCGAACGTCTTCAACGCCCGCAGCGTGGCCATCGTGCGGACCGGGCTCGCCGATCCGTCGCCGCTCGTCGCGGACGAGGCGCTGCGGTCGCTGGGCCGGCTCGACTACCGCGGCGGCTTCGATCCGCTCGCGCGCATCTTCCGCGAGGCCACGGACGAGCGCGTCAGGGCCGTCGCGCTCGAGGCCATCGCGGGCGTGGGGACGTTCGAGGCGGGCCTCTTCCTCCTCGACCTCGTGCGCCAGGAGAGCGGCGCGCTGGCCGAGGCGGCGGCCGAGCGGCTCGCGAGCTTCCAGGGCGACGAGCTCGCGCCCGTCGTGCGCCAGGCGGTCGAGATCGAGACGGGCGAGCGCCGCGCCGTCCTCGAGCGCATCCTCGCGAGGCTGGCCGGCCCGGGCCGCTAAAGATCTTCCCCGAATGCGGCCGCGCGCGCCGGACCGTCAGCGACGTTTGCCGCCGAGAACCCAGGCCGCGAGCGCGCCGATGACGATGAGGCCGAGCGTCCAGACGCCGCCGCGCCCCTCGAGACCCCCGCTCTTGAGCCACAGCACGAGCAGGAGGGCCGCGCACAAGCTCACGAGGAGCCGCAGGTTGCGCCGCACGGAGGCGGTCACGCGCTCCTGCTCGGCGCGCACGCGCGCGAGCTCGGCCTGCACCCACTCGACGTCGATGGGCTCGCCGCGCCGTTGGCGGGCGACCTGCTCCTCGAGGTAGGCGCGCCGATCGCGCGGCTCTTCCGGGGCCATACGGCCAGCATACCTGTCAAGGCGCGGGTCCGCGCCCGAGATCGTGGCGAGCGCGTCCGGATCGACGAGCACGCACACGGGCGACGCGCTGTCCGCCGATCGCGCGTCGAGCGGCTGGCCGCAGGCGAGACCCGCGCACGCCAGGGGCAAGGCAGGACGGTCGTAGACTGGCGGGCGAGGGCGTGCGGTCGACGAGACACGCCTTGGCATCGGAGCAAGGCGCCCTCGATGTTGCGCGGCCGCGCGCGCGGGTCTATCGAGCAGCCGGCGGCGGCGCGGCGGGCGGTGGCGCGGGACTCGTGAGCGCCGGGTTGTAAGGATCGTAAGGTGGCGAGGCATAGCCCGGCGGCGCGTAGCCGGGCGGTGCATAACCGGGGTACGCGCCGAGCGGGCGCAGCTCGAAGACGTGCATGGGCCGGTAGTCCATGATCCAAAGGAAAGGAACAAGCACAAGGAGGCCGCCGATGAGCGCCAAGACGTCGAGCTCCTCGTTGCGCGAAATGAACCCGGTGGTCGGCTCGTATCCGGGGTATTCGAGCCGGACCATGGTGGTCGAGCCGACGATCTTCGTATCGGTCATCGTATAGGGCGTGACGCCGACGGGCTGGCCATCGAGGTAGATGCGCGCGCCCGCGGGCTGGCTGTGGATCACCGTCGTGCTCGCGCAGGACGCCACCGCGCAGAGCGTGAGGGCCGCCACGAGGCGCGCGCCAAGGGAGAAGCGCTGCGCCCGCATCACAGGGCCCTCGCCGTCGCGTCGAAGCCGGCTTTCACGGCGCGCGTGAAGTCGGCCTGCAGGCGGAAGACGGCCTCTGCGTCGAGCGGCCCGGGGTCGACCTGGACCTCGCGCAGCGGGCAGCGCATCTCGGCGCGATAGAACGCTGGCTCGCCCGTGACGTTGATCGCGAGGAGGTTCGCGTCGGGGAACAGTCGACAGGCCTCGTCGACGGGTGTCATCGAGGCCCTGTCGGCGCCAGGATCGACCTGGCCCTGCTTGACGATGTCGAGGTTCGTGAAGATGAACGGGTTCGCGATGCTCTTTCCGACCGCGTCGGCCAGGTTGCCGGTGCGCGCGACGATGAGCGTGAGACCGTTTTCGGAGCGCTGCTGATACGTCGTCGCGTAGGGGACGGGGAGGGCTTCGATGCGCGTGCCGCCGAGCTGGGCGTTCATGACGCGCACGAGGCGATCGCGGTCGAGGCGCGACGTCTGCTCGGCCGCGAGGGCGAAGCCGCCGCCCGCGCCGAGCACGGCGCCCGCGACGGCGCCCTTCTGGCCGCCCACGGCCGCGCCCACGGCCGCCCCCACGAGCGCGCCCAGGACGCCGTTCTTGGCGGCGTCGACCTGGCTCTCGGCGACGTACGCCTCGGAGAAGCGCCGGAAGCGCGCCTCCGTGTTCTCGGCGGGCGCCGAGGCGTAGAGCGCGCCCACGAGCGAGCCCATGCTGTTGCCCACGACGCAGTCGATGCGCAGGCCGGCCTTGCGCGCGGCGGCGATGGCGCCGAGGTGGGCGACGCCGCGCGGCCCGCCCACGGAGAGCACGAGGCAAGTGCGCCGCGCCGCCGGATCGAACTTGGGCGGCCCGTGCGCGCACCCCGCGAGCAGAGGGGTGTGCAGCAAAACCGTGAGGAGGCGACCAGCGTGGAGGCGCACATGCACAGTGTCACTCGCGGCGCCGCCACACGCCATGCCGTTGATCACGAACCCTCGGGGCCACTCCGTGGCCGCTCTACTAGGACTCGGGCTTCTCGACGCGGGTCTCGACATCGACCACGCCGGGCTCGAGTCGAGACTCGCGCGCAGAAATGGCCCTCGTACAGCGAACGACGAACCGCCGCTGCTCAGCCGGGTCGAGGAGAGCTGCCTCCACAGTGCTGTCGCGGCCGGCCATCGCCATGCCGCCATAGGTCGCAGACGAACCCTGCGAATTCCGCGCC
>DASZFV010000271.1:0-4137 GCA_035939455.1 Polyangia bacterium | reverse complement strand
GCGAACTTGCGTCTCGTGGTGTCGATCGCGCGCCGGTTCAATCACGGCCGGCTGCCGCTCGCGGATCTCATCCAGGAGGGCAACATCGGCCTCATGAAGGCCGTCGAGCGCTACGACTATCGCCGCGGCTTCCGCTTCTCGACGTACGCGAGCTGGTGGATCCGGCACGCCATCAGCCGCGCGCTCGCCGACAAGGGGCGCGCCGTGCGCCTGCCCGTCCACATGATCGACGCCTACCACCGCATCGCAAAGTCGACGCGCGAGCTGCAGTCGAAGCTCGAACGTCCGCCCACGACGCAGGAGGTCTCGGCCGCGACGGGCATCGAGGCGGAGAAGCTCGAGAAGATGAAGACGTTCCTCGCCGAGTCTCCGGTCTCGCTCGACCGCCCGATCTCCGACGAGGACGGTCGCAAGCTCATCGACGTGCTCGTCGATCCGAACGAGGGGCCCGCCGTGCCCGAGCAGATGGAGCTCACCGAGACGCAGGACGAGATGATGAAGCTCCTCGCGGGTCTCAAGCCCATCGAGGCCGACATCTTGCGCAAGCGCTTCGGGCTCGCGACCGACCGGGAACGCACGCTCAAGGAGATCGGCGACGAGTACCGGCTGTCGCGTGAGCGCGTGCGCCAACTGCAGGAGCAGGCGCTCGGCAAGATGCGCCGGGCGATGTCGAAGCGCGAAATCTCGTAATCTTCCCGCCAGTCTTGACCCCTGAGGAGGCGGGGGCTATCGTCGGCTCCTTCCATCGGAGGAAGCCCACGATGATGCGCGCCCTCGCCCTCGCTGTATCCCTCGGTCTCTGCTCGGTTCTCTCGGCCTGCCAGCAATCGGGCGGGCCACTCAAGGTGGAGAGTGTCGAGCCGCCGCAGGGCACGACCGCTGGCGGCGAGGAGATCTCGATCCTTGGCGGCGGTTTCCAGCCGGGCAAGACGCAGGCCGAGGTGAAGTTCGGCCGCAAGAAGGCCGAAAGCGTCATCATCGCGTCGGGGACGAAGATCCGGGTCGTGACGCCCTCCAACGAGAAAGGCCCCGTCGACGTCCAGGTGATGTTCGACGACGGCGCCGCCTTCAAGATCCCGAACGCCTTCCACTACCTCGAGCCGGCCGAAGGCGCGAACGCCCGCCGCGCCTTCTTCGGCGGTCAGAAGGCCCCCGGCGCCAAGATCGAAGTCGACAAGAAGCAGTAGCGCCGACGCCGGTAGTCGGCAGCTCGCGTCAGCGGAACTCGACGCGGAAGAGCTGCTGGCCCATGAGGATGAACGATCCGTTCGGGATCGTTCGCTCGTGTCTCAGGCGCAGGAACGTGCCGTTCGAGGAGCCGAGGTCCGACAGAATGACCTGACCTTCGAGGAGCGAGATGCGGGCGTGCGTCCCCGAGACGTAGCCGTCCTCTGGGAACAGGATGTCGCCGCGCTCACGGCCGAGGACGATTGCGTCGCCGAAGAGCGGAAAAGCAGAGCCGTCCACGTCGCGGCCCACGATCACGGAGAGCCGGCCCCAGAAGCCCGGGTTCGGCGTGCCCATGATCTCCGTGCCATCCTCGAGGGGCTGCGGCGGCGAGATCACCTCGAAGCGGAGCAGCTCCTGGCCGAGCCGGAAGATGTCGCCGGATTCGAGCGCCTCGTCTCCGGAGATCTTGAGGAAGACGCCGTTCAGGCTGCGCAGATCGCGCACCGTGAGGCCGCTCGCCGTCGCGGTGAACTCGGCGTGTCTCGGCGACAGGTAAGCGTCGGCCTCGAAGAGCGCGCCCTGGCCGCGCCCGATGAGCGTCTCGCCGTCGTGGAGGGGGTGCGTGCCGCCCTCCGTCCCGTCTGGGCGGATGAGAACGAGCCGGCCGCGCGGCGCGGCCACGGCGGGTGCGGGCGTCGGCGCGGCGCCCGAGCCGTACATCGTCTTCTGCACGCCGAGAGCGGCAGCCGCGCCAGACGGCGCCTTCCCGATGCGCGTCCCGCACGATCCGCAGAACGCGAAGCCCACCTGGACCGGCTTGCCGCACGTGGGGCAGGTCGTCACCGGGGGGCCCGGCGCGGGCGCGGACGGAGCCAGGACCGCCTCGAGCGCGGGCGTCCCCGTCGGGGACGTCGGCACGCGCGGCCCGCGGTTCCCCGTCGCGAGCGGGTTGGGTGGAAGCTGGAAGGGCGCCATGACCGGCGGCATCTTCGGCGAGTCGCCCCACGGGATGCCGCCCTTCGGCTTGGGCGCGAGGCGATTCGCTTCGGCCTGGAGCTCACCGGCGGCGGTCGCGGCCGGCGCGGGCGGCAGCATTGTGCGCGCGCCCTCCATGGCCGAGGGGCCCGTCGCCGCGGGGCCGGGAGCTCCCGCCGCGGGCACGCTGCCCGCCTCGAGCTTGCCGCCGCAGCCCAGGCAAAACTTGTAGTGGTCCTGGTTTTCTTTTCCGCAGCTCTTGCACGTAATCAAGCGGGACCCCCGGGGAACACCGTTACGAAGCTGACCATACGGACCAGACATCCTCGCGACGTCACGACGTCCGTCTCACGTGACGTTCTCAAGTGATTTCGACCCTCAGCAGCTGCTGACCGAGAAAGACGTAGTCGCCATGGTTGAGCGGCGCCTCCTCGGTGATGCGGACGAACGTTCCGTTCTTCGAGCCGAGGTCGGTGAGCGTGACCTGGCCGTCGCCGTTCATCGTGATCTGGGCGTGGCGGCCCGAGATGAACGGATCGTCGAGAAAGTTTACGTCGTTGCCCTCGCGGCCTATCGAGATCGTCTCGGCGCGCGACCGATAGATCATTCCGATCTCACCGCCGCGCAGGCGCTGGATGAGCTTCATCTTCGAAGGGCGCTTGGGGCTCGCGTAGAAGAACGTGCCCTCGGCGTCGGGCTGGGGGCCCAGATCGGGCGGCGAGGGCTCGATCTCCAGAAGTTGCTCACCGATGAGGAACAGCGCACCCGAGGACAGCAACATCGGCGCCTTGATGCGGATGAACACGCCGTTGACCGAGCCCTCGTCGATGACGTGGAGCTTGGCATTCTTGTACGTGAAGTTGGCGTGACGAGGCGAGAGCAGCGGGTCGTCCGGGAAGAGGATGGCGCCCTCGGTGCGGCCCGCGACGTGGTCGGTGCCGTTGAGCTGGTAGGTCACGCCGTCCGTGCCCTCGCCCTTGATGACGGTGAGCTTGGCTCGTCCCGGCACCTGGTTGGCGCCGAAGAACATCGTCTTGGCCGCTGGCGGCCCGGCGGCCGCGGGCTCGACCTTGCCGCCGCAATTGCCGCAGAATCGGTTGTCGGCCGGCACCTCGGTGCCGCAGTGGGGGCAGGGTCTCCCTGGCATCATGTCTCCGGATTGGTGTCCCGACGCGCGCCGCCGCAGTCTAGCGCATTGTCGTCGCCACGCCGCTCAAGTCAAGCGGCCCGGGCGCTCGCCGGCTCGATCACGGGTGGGCGCCGTTGGGCTCGGTGGGAACGGCCAGGGCCGCCGCGGCCGCTGCGCGCACGAGGAGGTTCGGGTCGCCGAGCGCCCGGTGGAGGCCGGTCACGCTGGGGCCGCCTGTCGCCGCGAGCGCGCGCACGATGCCGAGGCGCGCTTGCCAGGCTTCGTCGCCGGAGGACGCTGGCTGCGCGGCGAACGCCGACGTCAAGGCCTCGGCCAGCGCCCGCGCCGCGGAAGGCGAGGTCTGGGCCCAGCGCCGGGCCACCGCGGCGGCGGCCTCGCGCTCTTCGGGGCCGCCCGCCGCGGCGCGCACCAAGCGGTGGAGGGTGACGCGCGGGTCGTCGGACTTTGCGAGCACGCGGAGCGCGGCCGCGCGAACGCCGACCTCGCCGTCGTCGAGCCTCGCGGCCACGGCGTCGCGCGTGGCGGCGGCGATGGCAGCCACCGCGGCGGCCGTCGCGGGGACGACCGGCGTGGCGGCCCCCGCGACGAGCGGCGCGAGGCCGGGGCCGTCCAGCCGGCCGTCGAGCGCCGCGAGCGCCGCGCGCCGCTGCCATCCAGTGTCGCGGAGGGCGCGCTCGAGCGCATTGAGGACGGGGCGCGTGTCGTCGCGCCACAAGACCGTAGCGTCGGCGCCCGACGGAGCGGGCTCGAACCCCGCGAGGATCCCTTCGAGGTCGAGGTGCGTGCCCTCGATGGCGCGCGCGTCGTCGGGCGGCGGGCCGCCGCTCGCCCACAGGTCGAGC
>DASZFV010000270.1:0-4072 GCA_035939455.1 Polyangia bacterium | reverse complement strand
CAAACGCGGCCAGGCGAAGGACGACGGCGGCTTCACGCGGCATATCTAAACACGTTTCGTCCGCGGGAAAGATTTCGAGCCCGGATTCGGCTACCATGGAGTCGCGCATGATCGGCCAGCAATTCGGTAATTATCGCGTCCTGTCGTTGCTGGGCGAGGGCGGCATGGGAGCGGTCTACCTGGCCGAGCACCCGGGCATCGGCCGCCGCGTCGCCGTCAAGGTGCTGCACAAGCAGTTCACGGGGGACGAACAGCTGCTCGGACGCTTGCTCAACGAAGCGCGCGCCGCCAACGCCATCCGGCACCCCAACATCATCGAGATCCTCGACTCCGGTATGCGCGAGGACGGCGTTCCGTACCTCGTCATGGAGCTGCTCGAGGGCGAGAGCCTGGGCGCTCGCATACGGCGCCTCGGGCCGTTGCCCCTCGCGGAGGTGATCGCCTTTACGTTGCAGACGGCCTCGGCCCTGGGCGCCGCGCACAAGAAGGGCATCGTCCACCGCGACCTCAAGCCCGACAACCTGTTCGTCGTCGGCACGGCCGACGAGTCCGGGCGGGTCGAGATCGACGTCCCCAATGAGCGCATCAAGGTGCTCGACTTCGGCATCGCCAAGCTGCAGATCCCGCAGCCGGGGGACTCGGTGAAGACGCGCACGGGCACGCTCATGGGCACCCCCGTCTACATGTCGCCCGAGCAGTGCCGGGGCACGAAGTCGGTCGACCATCGCAGCGACGTTTATTCGTTGGGCATCATCGTGTACGAGATGCTTATCGGGCGGACGCCGTTCGTGTCGGACGGCTTCGGCGAGCTCGTCAACATGCACCTCAACGTGCCGCCGCCGTCGCCGCGCGCGGCGCGTCCGGAGATCGGCGAGCAACTCGACGCCATCGTGCTCAAGATGCTCGCAAAGAACCCTGAGCACCGCTACCCCGATATGGCGTCGCTCACGAGCGCGCTTCGGCTCGCCGCGGGACCACCTTTCTCGGTGCACCGCTCGTCGCCCGAGCTCATGAACGCGCCGACGCACAGGGCCGCGGACGTGGCCCCGGAGCAGCTCCCGCGCGGCGCGAAGGCGGCCGTCACGACGTTCCGGACCGGCACGGGCGAGCGCCTCGCCGACACCAAGGCGCCTTCGTCGGGCTCGCTCGGTAAGATTTTCGGCGCGGGCCTGGCGCTGGCCGCGCTGGGTGGGGGCGCCTTCTTCCTGTTCGGCGGGTCCAGGCCCGGGCCGGCGCCGGTCGTGGCCGCGCCGGCCGCGCCCGAGCTCGCCCCTCCGGTGGCCACGTTCGCAGTCGCGGCCAAGCCCGCGCCTCCTCCTCCGGCGGCGAAGCCGCGCGTCACGGTGCGCCTCGCCTCCGATCCCCAGGGCGCCGACGTCTTCGACGCGCAGGGCCGAGCCTCGCTCGGGACGACCCCGCTGACCCTCACGCGCGCACGCGGCGACGTGCTCAAGATTCGCCTCGAAAAGGACGGGTACCTGAGCGCGACGCGCGACGTGCCGCTCGACGAGGACCAGGCCCTCGAGTTCGCCCTCGCGCACAAGCCGGCGGCCAAGCCTCGACCTTCGCACCGCGTGCGCGACGAGGGTCCGGCGAAGCTGTAGCCATGGCGGACAGCTACTCCTCCCAACTGTAAAGGAGGCGCTCGACGGGCACGCCGGCGCGCATGTGCGACTCCACGATCTCGGGGATGTCGCCGGGCGTGACGCCGACGTACCAGACGCCCTCGGGGTAGACGACGATCGTGGGGCCCTCGAAGCACGGCCCGAGGCAGCCGCTCGGCGTTACGGCGACCTTGCCCCACAGCTCCGGGTGGGCGCCCACGCCCTCTTGGAGCGCCGTGAGGATCTCGGCGGCGCCGCGCGGCCTGCAGGACGGCTTGCCGAGCGGGGGCCGCTCGTTTTCGCACACGAAGAAGTGGCGTTCGACTTTGGGCACGGACCCTCCTGTGCCATGCTGAGGCATCCGCCATGCCGCGGCAAGGCGCACGTTCCTCGCTCAACCTGTCACTGACGTTGGCGGTCGTCTTCCCGGCCATCATCAGCGCGGCCGTGGCGCTCGCGTACTACGGCTATCGCTACGCCGTCGCGGCGTCGGTGCGCAGCAAGGCGTCGCTCATGGAGGGCAACGAGCAGGTCGCGCAGCTCATCATCAGTCAGGTGCAGAACCGCATCGACGAGCTCGACCGTGATCTGTTCACGATGGTCGAATGGCGCGATACGAGCACGGACCCGCCCGCGCTCCTCGAGCTGCCGCCAGGCGTCGAGTCCGTGGCGCTGCTCGACGAGGAACTCAAGATCCGCGCGCTCCTGCCGGCGCCGGACCCGCGGCGGCGCTCGCGCGAGATCGGGCGGGCCCGCGAGCTCGAACGATGGCAGAGCTACGTCAAGGGTTTGGACTGGGGCTCGCTGCAGGCGTGGACACCCGATCTGCCGGGCAACTTTCGCCACCTGCACCAGCTCTTCGAGGGCAAGTCCGTGCTCATCGCCTACGCCGCGAAGACGACGCTCGACGACCGTAGCTACTACGTCGCCGCCAAGCTCGACCTCAAGCTCATCGCCAAGGAGTGGATCCCCGAGGAGATCGAGGGCGTCGCGGGCACGCGGCGCGTCGCCATCCTCGACGAGGTGGCGCGGTCGGTGTTCGGCGAGCCGCAGGGGCAGACGCCGTTCCTCTACGAGGCGTCGTTCGGCAAGACCCTGTACGCGTGGCGCGTGCAGATCTCGCCCAAGAACGTCGCCGAGCTGCGCAAGCAGGCCGAGACCGAGCGCCTCCTCGGCGTGTTGCTCATCCCCGTTTCGACCGTCATCATCGCCATGGGTCTCGGCGTGGTATTCCTCGCCGTGCGCGCCGAGCGGCGCGCGTCCCAGCTCAAGAGCGACTTCATCGCCAACGTCTCGCACGAGCTCAAGACGCCGCTGTCGCTCATCCGCATGTTCGGCGAGCTCATCGCCACGGGGAAGCACAAGGGCGAGGGCTCGGCGCGCGAGTACGCCGGTATCATCACGCGCGAGTCCGAGCGGCTCGCGCACCTCATCGACAACGTGCTCGACTTCGCGCGCCTCGAGCGCGGCAAGGCGAGCTACAGCTTCGCCGAGGGGCGCCTCGACGAGGTGGTCGAGCGCGCCCTCGACGTGTGCCGGTATCGGCTCGACAAGGAGAAGATGAAGCTGCGGACCGACATCGAAGACGCGCTCCCCGCCGTGCGCATGGACGAGGACGCCATGACCCTCGTGCTCCTCAACCTCGTCGACAACGCAGTCAAGTACGCAGGCGAGGGGGGAGAGGTGGCCGTGCGCCTCGCGCGCGCGCCGGGGGGCGTCGCGCTCTCGGTGCGCGACCGTGGTCCCGGGATCTCGGCCGACGATCAGCAGCGCATCTTCGAGCGCTTCTACCGCGCGACGAACGCCCGCATGCGCAACGTGCGCGGCAGCGGCATCGGCCTGTCGCTCGTCAAGCACATCGCCGAGGCGCACGGCGGGCGCGTCACGCTCACGAGCGCGCCCGGGCACGGCGCGACGTTCACGGTCTTCGTCCCTGCGGCGCCGCTCGTGACGCCGGGGCCGCAAGCGCGGGCCGCCTCGTGAGCGGCGGCCCCAGCGGATCGTCGCTGCCGGCTGGCCGCCGGCGCATCCTCATCATCGAGGACGAGCCCGATCTCGTGCGCGGGCTGCGCGACGCGCTCGAGTTCGAGGGCTTCGACATCCTGTCGTCGGGCCTGGGCCGCGACGGCGTCAAGCTCGCGCGCGAGCGCGGGCCGGATCTCGTGCTGCTCGACCTCATGCTGCCCGACATGAACGGGTTCGCCGTCTGCGAGGAGATCCGCGCCAGCAGCCCGCTCGTGCCCATCATCATGCTGACGGCCCGCTCGCAGGAGAGCGACAAGATCCGCGGGCTCGAGGTCGGCGCCGACGACTACATCACGAAGCCATTCTCCGTGGGCGAGCTCGTGGCGCGCATCGGCGCGATCTTCCGGCGCCTGCAGCGTGGCGCCGGCGCGTCCGCCGCCCTCGACGAGATCCACGTCGGCGCGGCCGTCGTCTACCCCAAGCGGCACGAGCTCGTGCGCAAG
>DASZFV010000269.1:0-4892 GCA_035939455.1 Polyangia bacterium | reverse complement strand
TCGCCAATCGTCAGGCCGCGGCGACCAAGTTCCCGTCGCTCGAGTTCGGCGTCCGCATGCAGGGCCAGGAGCCGCTGAAGTACATCTCGTACCGGGGTGCGAGCATGCCCAACGCCGCCGTCGACGATCCGTGGCAGATCTTCAGCCGGATCTTCGCGACCGCGGGCATGACGAACGTTCAGCTCGCGCGGCTCGTCGCCGATCGCAAGAGCGTGCTCGACTTCCTGCAGGACGACATCACACGTCTCGAGAGCCGCTTCACGGCGGGTGACCGCGCACGCCTCGACGCGCACCTCACGGGCGTCAGGAGCATCGAGCAGCAGCTCACGGCCGGCACGCAGACGTGCGCGACGCCGACGTTGCCGGCGCGCATCGATCCCGAGGCCATGGCGAACTTCCCCATCATCGCGAAGCTGCAGATGGACCTCATGCTGCTCGCGCTCAGCTGCGGCATGACGAACGTCGCGACCTTCATGTTCGCGAACTCGGACAGCTGGCAGTACTACCCGTGGATCGGCATCAACGAAGAGCACCACACGATGTCGCACTGTTCGGACACCGATGCGGTCACGATTGAGAAGCTCGTCCAGATCAACATCTGGACCTCGCAGCAGGTCACTTACATGCTCGACGGCCTCGCCAAGGCGATCGACACGGACGGCAGCTCCGTGCTCGACAACTCGCTGCTGCTGTGGGGCAACGAGCTCGGCAGGGGCAACACCCACACGTACAAGGACATCCCCTGGATGCTGGCAGGCGGCGTGGGCGGGCAGTTCCGCATGGGCCGGTACCTGCAGTACCAGAGCCAGCCACACAACAACATGCTGGTCTCGATTGCGCAGGCCTTCGGCTTCACGGACGTCAAGACCTTCGGCGACGCAACGGTCTGTACCGGCCCGCTCAGCAATCTGACCTAGCTCGCCGAGCTGGCCTGCTGAGCTGGTCTCTGGCGTGGCCGGACGCGGGGGGCGCGCGGCTACGGCGCGGGGGGCGAACAAGGGGTTCCCGGCGGCGCGGCCGTCAGGTCCATACGCACCTGGGCGTCGGCGGCGGCGGGAGACAGGTTTCCGGCGAACTGCGCCTCCGTGAGGCGCCGCCAGACCGACTGCAGATCCGCCGGCGATCCGCCCGGACAGATTTGCTGGGCGCGCGCCGTGAACGTATCCCACTCTGCCCGCAGCAGCGACTCGGCGTCGAGCCTCTGCTCCATGCGCTGGCTGAAGACCTGTACCTCGAACGCGAGGTAGGGCGGCGTCGGGAAGTCGCCTGCGTACATGCGGTAGAGAGCGCCCAGCACCTCGGCCGGCCCTTTACAGTTGTCGATCTTGCCGTCGAGGAATCCCGGTTGCAGCCGGCCGCTCGCGTGCACGACGGTGACGGCCGCGACGTACGACGCCGGGGGAGGACAGCCCACGATCGGCGGCAGCGGGTGCCAGCCCGTGACGTCGTTGCCGGTCACGGTGCAGCCGAGGCAGCCGTCGACGGCCAAGCCGTAACGGGCCATGCCTTCGATGGTGTTGCCGAGAACGGATACGCCTCGGATGGTGACCAACTTGCCGTCGATATGGAGACCGGCCGCCAGTCCAGTCGTGAGATAGCTCGGCCCCTTGGCGATGATGCGGTTGTTCTGGATGACGACGCCCGAGTTGTCCGGGACGATGGCATCGCCGATGTTGATGCCCGAGAACGCGCTCGTCACCGTCTGCGTGATGACGTTGTCGCGGATCGTCGAGCCCGGGCCGCCGTAATAGACGATGCCCTCCGCCGTGGCGTCGTTGATGCGGTTGCCAGCGACGAGGGTGTGCGCGCATGAGATCGAGAGGCCGTCGGACCAGTGTCCCGTGTTGTCGTGCGGCCGCGGGGCGCTCTCGACCACGTTGTTCACGATCGTCGAAGCGTCGCAGCCCTCGAGCAAGTGAAGGTGCGTCCAGCCGGGCGAGTCGGCGAACGAGCAGCCCTGAACCGTATAATGGCCGCCGCGTCCGAGCTCGAGCGGAATCTGCTGGTCGCGGGGCCCGAGGACGCGGCGATTGCCGTCAAAGCGCACGGCCAGGATGCGAATATCGCTGCCGGCGCTGCCCACGGCGGGCCCGAGCTGCCCCGGAAAGTCCGGCCCGATGAGAATCGTCGCCATCGCGCTCGCGTCGGTCGGCAAGCCGTCTGTAAGCAAGGTCAGCCCCTGCGGCAGACTGATCGTGTTGCTGAGCGTGATGAGGGCCCCCTGGCAGAGCACCACCGTGGCCCGCGTGTCGATGGCCCCCTGGAGGTCCTTCTCCGTGCCCGACCCGAGACAGTCGGTGCCGAGGTAGTACGTATCGCCGCGGCACCCCGCGCCGAGGCCGGCGCCGAAGGCGACGCCCGCGAGCGCGAGAGCAGGGAGCCACGCGCGGCCGCTCAAAACGGCACCGCCAGGCCCGCAGCCACCACGCCAGCGACGGGAGACGGCGTGAAGGTCGTCGGCGCGCCGTGAATGCCGAAGGTCGGGCGCTCGAAGAGCACGTCGCCCTCGACGTCGAGCGTGAGGGCGAGGTGGTGATAGATGCGCAGCTCCGCCGAGGCGGCCGCCCACGCGGTCTGCCACCAGGCGACCACGGCGTTGGTCTCGGAGACACCGAAGCCACGCGCGCCCGTACGCGCGACGTCGCCGCCGAGGCATGCACGCCCCCCGAGACGGCCTCGTCCGCCGATCACGCCGCACAGACCCAGACCGACTGCCGAGACCTGGACCTCCCCGCCCGCGCCGCGGGCGCTGAGCGTCGTGCGACTGTCGGTGGGAAAGACAGTCGCGCGCGCGACGAGGGCGAGCCAGCGGCGCGCGAGGGACCCCTCGGCGCGCACGCCCAGGGCGCCCTCGGGCAAAAGGCCGATCGCGACGACGGCCACGACGCGGACCTCACCCGCGAGCGGCGACGACGGGGCGAGCGGCGATGCCCCGCCGTTGGCCTCGACGGCGGGGGCAAAACCGCCGCCCGCGCTGTTGAACGGCGTCACGGGTGTCTCCTCGGCCGCCGAGTGCTCCTCGACGGTGACGAGCGCCGCGATGACGAGCCCCAGCGTGGCCCAGCGTTCGGGGATGACGTCGTTCGGCCGGAAGGTCACGTCGCGGCGCACGGGGACGTGCTCCGGGTCGGTGACGTCGTTCAAGACGACGGAGGCGTCGCTGGGTGGGTCGCCGCCTCCCGTCGTGACGACGACTTGCCAGCACGCGGGGCCGCCCATTCCGCTCTGACCTGGCGCGACGATGCGGCATCGCCGCGCCCCGAGAATGTCGCTACACCTGCGCTCGAGCGCCGCCCGCTGGTCGGCGGGGGCGGGCGAACCTATAATCTCTACGGCGACACAGGCCTGCTGCGCGACCATCCTCCCTCAAGCATTAGCGCGGACGCGAGACGACCGCCAGGTTCGACCGCGCCTGCGCCGAAAGCGGCCCGTTCGGAGCCCGCGCCAGGAGCCGGCGGTACAGTCCCGCCGCGACGCCATAGCGGCCGCCGCGCTCCGCTTCGAGCGCCTGCTGGAAAAGCTCGTTCTGCAGCCGCAGATCGCTCGGGCTGGTGACATGAGGCGCGGCGACGCGCCGCGCTGCCATGGGCAACGAGACCCCCGGAGGCCCCGCGGCGGAGCTTGCGCGCGGCCTATCGGCGCAACCCCACGTCTGACCCGGCGCGACCAGGTGCGTCTGCCCGCCCGAGACTACGGCCACGAGGCCCTCCTCGACACGCACGCAAGTCCCGGAGGCCGCTCCTCCGTGTGAGTCGACGAGCTCGACGTCGAACTCCGTGCCCCTCACCTGCACGTCCGCGTCGGGCGTGAGCACGTGAAAGCGCTGGCCCCCGTGCAGCTTGCGAACCTGGAGGTGCGCGCGGCCGCGCATGAGCTTGAGCGCCTCGAACGTCGGCGCCGACTCCGGCGCGTTGGCGGCCGCCAGCACCGTGCCGACGCGCGAGGTCGGGTCAAGAGTGAGCGTTCCCGTGTCCGCGAGGCGCACGCGCGCGAGACGCTCGGAGGGCGCCTCGAGCTCGTCGGAGCCCACGACACCGGAGGCCTCCCCCGCGCTGAGCGCGCGGCGCGCCGTGCCCTCGTCGAGCCAGAGCGTCCCGTCGAGAACGGAGATCGTCGCCCCGGCGCGCGCGGGCGAGCGCAGGCGTCGAAAGGACCCGCCGGCGATGATCATGGCGGCAGCCGCGCCGCCGACGGCGGTCACGAAAAACGACGCGCGGCGCATGGCGCGCTGACGACGAACCCGCAGGTGCTCGCGCGCGGCATAGGCCCGCAGCGCGGGGACCATCCGCCTCCTGCGCGCGACCGAGTCGCGCGCGGGCGGATCACCCGACGACAACGCCTCCACGTAGCTGCTCAACACCGCCCTCAACTCCTCACCCTCACCCGTTACCATTTCAATGCTCCTTTCCTTGTATGAAACGTAAGACTTCTTTGCGCCCGCGAACGAGACGGGACTGTGCCGCCGCGACGCTGACGCCCGTGAGACTCGCGATCTCCGCGAGGTCATGACCCAAGATGTCGTGCAAGATGACCGCCTCCGCGCGAGCGCGGTTCACCGTCGAGAGCGCGCCCAGGAGGCGTTCGACGCGGCGGTTCGTCTCGGCGGCGCGCTCGGGGGTGCGGCTGTCCTCGGCGACGAGCTCGAGCGTCTGGTTCCCCACGCTGCGGTCGAACAGCTTTCGCTCGCGCGTGCGCGAGCGCATCGCATCAATTGCGATGTGCTGCGTGATGAGCGTCGCCCACGAGCGCAGGCTGCACCCGTGGGAGAACCGACCCGACACGATCGAGCTGATGATGCGTTCGAGCGACTGCTGGGCGAGATCGTCTCGCTCGCCGTCGCCCGCACCCATCAGTCGGAACAGGACGGCGTCGACGACGTCCTCGACGCGATC
>DASZFV010000268.1:0-2228 GCA_035939455.1 Polyangia bacterium | reverse complement strand
CCTTCGGCACGAAGCTGATCTTCTCCGATCCGATGGAGGGTTCGGACGGCGCGATCGTGCTGTGCCGCAAGGTCGTCGCCGAGCACCCCGGTCGCTACTTCTACCCCGACCAGTACTCGAACCCCTCGAACCCCCTCGCCCACTACAACGGCACGGGCCGCGAGATCTGGGAGCAGACCGAGGGACGCGTCACGCACTTCGTGACGGGCATCGGTACGACCGGCACCGTCATGGGCACGGGCCGGCGCCTCAAGGAGTACCGCCGGGACATCGAGGTCTACGCCGTCGAGCCCGACGACGCGCTCCACGGCCTCGAGGGCCTGAAGTACATGGACAGCTCCATCGTGCCGACCATCTATCACCCCGAGGAGCTCGATGGCGTCATCGCCATGCCCACCGACGAGGCCTGGGACGTCTCGGACCGCCTCGCCAAGGAGGAGGGCCTGCTCGTCGGTCACTCGTCGGGCGCCTCGCTCGCGGGCGCGCTGCGCATCGCGCGCCGCCTCACCAAGGACGGCAAGGCGGGCGTCGTCGTCACGCTGTTCCCCGACCGCGCCGACCGCTACTTCGAGGCGCCCCTGACGGCGCAGACGCCGGCCCCCAAATCATGAGAGACGTGAGGCCATGACGACCGTCGCCGCCCCCCACCCCGTCGTCACCGCCGAGGCCCTCGCCGAGATGTACGCGCACGCGCGCCGCGAGTACCCGAACGAGTGCTGCGGCTTCGTCTACGGGAGCAAGGACGCGCCCACGGCCGGCCGCGCCGTCGCCTGCGTCAACATCCAGAACGAGCTGCACGCCCTCGATCCGAAGACGCACGAGCGTGACGCCAGCATCGCCTACAACCTGGGAGCGGGCGATCTCTTCAAGCTGCAGAAGAGCTTGCGGTCGGCCGAACCCGTCAAGGTCATCTACCACTCGCACATCGACGTGGGCGCGTACTTCAGCCCCACCGATCAGGCGGCCGCCCAGATGGGCGGCGAGCCGAGCTACCCCGTCGAGTACCTCGTCATCGACGTCCAGAAGGACGGCGCGCGCGGCGCCGCCCAGTTCTGCTGGAGCGACGCCGAGAAGAAGTACGTCGAAGTGGGCCGTTATTCGGGACCTTGACGTTATCGGGTAGAGTACCTCGACGATGCTTCCCCTGTTCCTGCGCGCGTGCCGCGGCGAGGCCACGCCGCGCGCGCCGACTTGGGTCATGCGCCAGGCCGGGCGCTACCTGCCCGAGTACCGCGCCGTGCGCGAGAAGGTCAGCTTCCTCGAGCTGTGCAAGACGCCGGCGCTCGCGGCGGAGGTGACGCTGCAGCCGCTCCGGCGCTTCGGCTTCGACGCCGCGATCCTGTTCTCCGATCTGCTCGTGCCTCTCGAGGCCATGGGGCTCGAGGTGCAGTTCACGGAGAAAGGTCCCGGACTCCCTGCGCCCGTGCGCGCGCCGGCCGACGTCGAGCGCGTCGCCACCTTCGACCCGGAGGCGCGCACCGGCTTCGTCATGGAGACCATCCGCCTCGTGCGCAAGGAGCTGCCCGCGGACATCCCCCTCATCGGCTTCGCGGGCGCCCCCTTCACCGTCGCGACCTACGCGATCGAAGGTAAGACCGGCAAGACCTTCGGCGAGACAAAGAAGTTCTTTTACCAGCACCCCGCGGAGGCGCGGCGGCTGCTCTCGCTGATCGGCGAGGCGACGCGCGACTATCTGCTCGCGCAGGTGCGGGCCGGCGCCCAGGCCATTCAGATCTTCGATTCGTGGGTTGGCGTCGTGTCGCCGGACGACTGGGACGACTTCGTGCTCGCGCCGACGCGCGCGCTCGTCGCCTCCGTGCGCGCCGCGGGCGTGCCCGTGATCTACTTCCCGAACGGCGCAACGACGATCCTCGACCGCGTCGCGAAGGTGGGCGCCGACGTCTACGGCATCGACTGGCGCCTTCCCATCGACGAAGCGCGCGCGCGCCTCGGCGGCGCGGCGGCCGTGCAGGGCAACCTCGACCCGTCGTTGCTGCTCGGTCCCGTGAGCGTGCTCGAGACGCGCGCCGTCGACGTCGTGCGGCGGGGCGGCAAGCGCGGGCACGTCTTCAACCTGGGCCACGGCATCACGCCCGACGTGCCGGTCGACAACGTGGCGGCACTCGTGGCGGCCGTGCGGGGCGCGTGATATCGTTCTCGGCCAGCGCGCCCGAAGCGAGGGCTGCGCGCCCGACCGGCCAGAGCCCCGCTGCGCGCGAGCCGCTCGG
>DASZFV010000267.1:0-6320 GCA_035939455.1 Polyangia bacterium | reverse complement strand
CGTCCGCCCGTCGTCGGCGAGGGCACCCGCCTCCTCGCGGGCCAGGCGCGCGCGCAGGTCGCGCGTGCCGGGCGCGGGCAGCGCCTGCCGCGCGCCCAGCATGATGGTGCTCGCCCGAGAGAAGGAGACCGGGTGATCGAGCGGCACGCCCCAGAGCTCGGCCTTGAGCTGGGCGTCCTCGAGACCGCCCGCGACGTCGGCGTGCGCCTCGGCCGCCCGCGCGCGCGCCGCGAGCTCGAGCACGTCGGGGTTGCGCGCGCGCGCGAGGCGCAAGATCGTGCCGAGGCGCGCCTCGCGCACGAGCTCGGCCTCGGCGCTCGCGTCATCCGCCGCGCGCGCGTGGCGCGCCGCGAAGCAGACGAGCGCGAGCGCGCAGAAGAATGTCGCTCTCAGATGTGTACGCATGTCTCTCCCTGAAAACCGATGGGTCTCTACGAACCGCCGAACGCCGCGGACGCGAGCCGATCAGATCAGGAAGGACTGCTTGACGAGGAGCAGGGGAGGGGACGGGGGCGCTTGCGCGCCCGGACGCGGCGCCAGGGCCGCGGCCGCGGGTTGCGCGGGCGGCGCCGAGACCGCCGAGACCGGCGCCGCGAGCTGCGAGGCCACCAGGCGAGGCGACGGTGGCTCCGCCGCGACGCGCACCGGACGCGCACTCTCGTGGTCGCAGCAGGACGCGGCGTTCGCGGCCGGCCCGGCGGGGGCTTCTCGGCCGGCGCAGCATCCGGCCGCCGAGACCTCGCCCGTGAACGCGCAGCGGAAGCGGTCGTAACCCTGACCCGCGAAGGCCATGGCCAGCAGCGGCAAGAGCGCCGCCCAGCCGATGACGCGAGCCGTGAGCCGAGACCGCATGGGCGCTTTCAGCTTGGGGGCATCCGGGCGCGCTGTCAACGCCGGGCGCCGCGGGCGTTCGGTCAAGGCCGTGTTTCCACGCCTGCCCACCGTCGCGTTTGCGCACGACGACCGCCCAAAGTCACCGACGGTGTGTTAGGACTTCGGGACCGAAATGGCACCACTCAAAATGAAACCCGGGGTCGTCACGGGAGACGCTCTGCTCGAGCTCTTCGCCTACTGCAAGCAGGTCGATTGCGCGCTGCCCGCGGTCAACGTCATCGGCTCGCACGGCGCCAACGCGGCGCTCGCGGCGGCGCGCGAGGCCAAGGCGCCCGTCATCGTCCAGCTGTCGCACACCGGCTCGCAGTTCTACGGCGGCAAGTCGCTCGACAACGCGGCACAGAAGGCCTCGATCGCGGGCTCGATCGCGGGCGCGCTGCACGTGCGCGCCGTCGCGGGCGCCTACGGCGTCCCCGTGGTGCTGCACACCGATCACTGCGCGAAGAAGCTCCTGCCCTGGGTCGACGGGGTCATCGAGGCGGGCGAGGCCTACTTCGCGACGCACGGCGAGCCGCTCTTCAGCTCGCACATGCTCGACCTCTCCGAGGAGCCCATCGAAAAGAACCTCGAGATCAGCCGGGCGTACCTGGCGCGCATCGCCAAGATGAGGATGACGCTCGAGATCGAGCTCGGCGTCACCGGCGGTGAGGAGGACGGCGTCGACAACTCGGGCGTCGAGCACTCGAAGCTCTACACGAGCCCCGAGGACGTGCTGCGCGCCTACGACGTGCTGGGTCCCGTGGGCAGCTTCACGGTGGCGGCGTCGTTCGGCAACACGCACGGCGTGTACGCGGCCGGCAACGTCAAGCTCAAGCCGTCGATCCTGCGCGACTCGCAGGACTTCGTGCAGAAGGCGCGCAAGACGGCCGACGAGCCGCTCTCGTTCGTGTTCCACGGCGGCTCGGGCTCGACGCCCGAGGAGATCGCCGAGGCCGTTTCGTATGGCGTCGTCAAGATGAACATCGACACCGACACGCAGTGGGCCTTCACCTACCCCATCAAGAAGTACATGGACGAGAAGGGCGCCTACCTGAAGTCGCAGCTCGGCAACCCCGACGGCCCCGAGAAGCCCAACAAGAAGTTCATCGATCCTCGCGTGTGGCTCCAGCTCGGCGAGAAGGGCATGACGGATCGCCTGGTCCAGGCCTGCAAGGAGCTCGGCGCGTTCGGCAAGTTCGACTTTTAGACGCGCACCATCACCGTGACCTCGTTCTTGTTGGTCGCGAGGTGCTTGACGCGCGCCAGGGCGGCGTCGGCGCGCGCGAAGATCGGATCCAGGGCGGCGAGCGCCGCGTATTGGTCGCGGCCCTTGAACTTGATCGTGACGACGAGGTTGCGGCAGCGGCGCGCTGACAGCCAGTCGTCGACGAGCGCGATGGCGCGCGCGGGCTCGCAAACGACGTCGGAGAGCAGCCAGTCGACGGTGCGGGGGGGCTCGTAGGTGAAGGCGTTACCCGCGACGACGGTGACGCCGGGAGCGCGCGCCACGGCGGGCGCGAGGGGCGCGCGATCGACGGCCAGCACCTGGGCGCCTCGCCGGGCCGCCATGAGCGTCCAGCTGCCGGGCGCGGCGCCGAGATCGACGCAGGTCTCACCGCGGCCGGGCGCCGCGTTCATCCACTGGAAAGCTTCCTCGAGCTTGCGGTAGGCGCGCGAAGGTGGCGCGCGGTCGTCGGGCACGGGCGCCGCGCCGGCGGGCCAGGGCGCGAGGTCGAAGCCGCCGCGCGGCAAGGGCCGCGGCGTGGCGGCCGAGACGAGCAGCCGGTCGCGCGCGACGAGCAGGAGTTGGACGAGCGAGACGCGCGCGTCGAAGTCCGCGGGCGCGACCGACGAGACGTGCCGTCGGCTCGCGCGTTTGCGCCGCTCGGCGACGAGCGCGAGGAGCTCCCGCTCGATGAGGGCGACGCGGCTGCCGAGCCCCCCGTCGCCGCGAACGTCGGGCCACGCGGGCGCGCCGGTCCGACGGGCCGCGCGGGCGCGCGTGTGCGCGAGACGGGCGCCGGGCAGCGCCGTGGGCGCGTCGTCGGCGGGTGGCGTGAACGCGTGCATCGTGAAGGGGCCGGGCCAGCGATCGATGGCGCCCTCGAGGGCGGCGAAGCCGGCCTCGGCGAGCGCGCGCACCGAAGACCCGCCGAGCTCGCGCGCGTCGGGCATGATCTGCCGTGCAAACACCGGGTCGACGGGCGCCGCGCCGGCGCCGCTCGTGGTGTCCGTCGCGACGATTCCGGGCACGAGCCCGTGGCACGCAGCGGAAGTCGCCGCCAGCTCTGCGCAGAGCGCCGCCTCGAACCCCGGCGTCGCGACGTAGGCCCGCACCGTCAGCGGTCGCGCCCGACGGCGTTCGAGTAGGCCGGCGAGAGCATGAACTTCACGAGCTCGCGCACCGGTGTCGTACGCAGGAACCCGCGCTGCGCCTCGGCGCCCGACGCGCCTCTGGCGAGCAGCGCGTCCTCGCGCGCGAGCGCCGCGAGCGCGACCGCCGGGTCGCCGCAGGCCAGGAGCCCGACGCGGTTGGTGGTGTGCGCCGCCCCGCGCTCGAACACCGCCCAGTCGGGCGGCGCGGAAACGACCTTTCGGAGGTCGGCCACGAGCTTCTCGCGGGCGCCGCCCGTCGGGAGCGTCTCGAGCGCTTCCTTTACGCGGCCCGCCGCGGCGCGGGCGCGTTCCCCGTCGGGCGTCTCGCCGAGGAGCGCCGCCAAGGCGCCCGCGAGGACCTCCGCGCGCGGGGCCGCCTCGAGGCCTCGCAGCGCGCCGAGCCCGGCGCGGGCCTCCTCGAGCGCACGCGCCGCGACGAACGTCCAGGCCGCGTCGGGCAGCGCGGTCGCGGCGCTCGTCACGCGGACCTTCACGGGCTTCGCCCCCGAGGGGACGAGCGCCACAGCCACGACGTCGTTCGTCTCGACGACGGCGGCGACGTCGGGCGCGCCCAGCCGATCGCCGAGGCGCCGCAAGCTCTCGGCGCGCTCGGCGGACAGCGCGCCCGCGGCCGAGGTCGCCCCGACGCCGGGGACGCCATACGGCGCGACGCCGGGCTCGCCGCCGCCGAGCAACGGCACGGCGAGGGCCGCGAGCGCGCGGCGCAGCGGGCCGGCGGCGTCGGGGTGATCGGCGGGGCCGTCGATGCGCAGGTCCGCGCTCGTCGCCGAGGCGCCGGCCCCGAGCGCCGTCAGCCTCTCCGCGGCGCGCGCGTCGCCGGGGTCCGCGAAGGCGAGCAGGGCGTGCGCGGCGCGCGAGAGCGCCTTGCCGCCCGTGCGGTCGGCCTGTCTCGCGAGGACGCGCAGCGCGCCCAGCGCGGCCGGGTCCTGCGCCACGAGATCCGCGAGCGCGGGCGCGAGCGGAGCATCCGCGGGCGCCGGCCCGGCCCACTCGAGCACGGCGTCGAGCGCGGCGTCGAGGCTCTCGAAGGCCACGCCGCGCGTCGCGCCGAGGTGCGCGAGGCTGCGCGCCGCTACCGTGGCGTCGAAAGGGCGGCCGCGCAGCGACCAGCGTGCCGGCCTCCCCGGCTTGGCGAAGGCCGCGCCGAGCGCGAGCTGGACGAGGAGCTCGAGATCATCGTCGGACGAGAAGCCCGACGCGTCGAGATCGTCCGCGATGTCGCCGAGCGACGCGAAGTCCCCCTCGGCCCAGAAGTGCGGAAGCAGCCGGACCATCGTCGGCACGTAGCGCGGATCGAGATCGGACGACTTCAGGTAGGCGTCGAGGGCCGCCGCCTCGTCGCCGAGGTGAACGCGCAGGATCTCGCCCTGGCGGTGGAGGATGGCCGCCCGTCGCGTCGGGTCGAAGTCGAGGCGCGCGAGCCGCACGCACGCGAGAGCCGCCTCCTTGAAGAGGCCGAGGCGCTCATAGACCTCGACGAGCAGCTCGAGCGCCGTTTGGCGCGAAGGATCTTGCGCGAGCACGAGCTCGAGCGTGTAGCGGGCCGCGCCCCAATCGCCGAGCTGGACGTAGACGGCGCCGAGGCGCTGGCGCACGTCGACGAGCTCGGCGGCGGCGCCTGCGGGTACGAGGCGCAGCACCTCCTCGAGCCGCAGGGCGGCCGCGCCGAAGTCGCTGCGGCGGAGCGCGATGTCGGCGAGGGCGCGCCGCGCCTCGCCGTGGCGCGGGTTCAGGATCGCGAGCTCGCGATAGAAGGCCTCGGCGTCGGCGCTGTCGCCCTGGGCTTCGGCGAGCACGGCGCGCCGATTGACGAGCGTCTCCCGCGCGATCGCGAGCGCCGTGTCGGGCGCGACCTCGAGCTCGGCGTAAAGCTGCCGCGCGCGTGTCCAGTCCTTCGTGCGGAACGTCAGATCCGCGAGGAGCGCGAGGGCGCCCGCGTGGTGCGGCACGCGCGCGATGGCCTCCTCGAGTTCGCTCATGGCCGTCTGCACCTCGCCGCGCGCGAGCAAGACGCGCGCGTGCGAAACGAGATAGTTCGCGCGCAGCGCCGGCTCGGCCTCGATCGTCGCGGCGCGCCAGTAGGCTTGCTCGGCGCGCTCGAGGTCGCCGCTCGCCTCGGCGCTCTCGCCGAGCACGGCGTAGATCGCCTTGCGCCGATCGGGCGGCAGGCCAACAGCGCGCAGCAAGAGGCCGGCCAGCGCCTCGGCGCGCTCGCGCGGCTCGGGGATCTGCGCGTACAGCACGGCCAGCTCCTCGGCGGCGGCCGCGTCGCTCGGGTCGGCCGTCAGGATCTGTTCGAGCTCGGGCGCCGCTCGCGGCACCGAGGCGCCGAAGCGCTCCAAGACGTCGGCGATGCGCGCCTCGTACTCCTGGATGGCGGGTCCGTGCGCCGCGGCGCGCGCCCGCGTGCACAGCTCCTCGAGGGCGGGCAGCGCGTCGTCGAGGCGGCCCTCGCGCTCGCCGAGGTCCGCGCGCAGGACGAGCCCCTCCTCGGGCAAGGCTGTGAGGGGCAGCTCGCGGAGGACGTCGAGCGCGGCCTCGGCGCCGTCGGCCGACAGCAGGCGCAGGCGCGCGCGTTCGGTGGCGATCGACCCCGCCGCCGCGGAATCGGTGGCGAGCTGGCCCCGGACCGCGAGGACCTGGTCGGCGGCCGCGAGATCGCCCGTGACGACCAAGGCCTCGGCGAGCGGCTCGAGCACGGCGAAGAGCGTCTCGCGATCGTCGGCCGCACGCAGCGCATCTGCGAGGTGCCGGAGCGCGGGAAGCGCGGCCGCGTCGTGCTCAACGAGGCCGCGCCACAGCGCCGCGGCCTCGAGCGGTCGTCCCGCGCGCTCGAGAGCGTGGGCGCGCCGCCGCGCCAGATCCGAACGCGCCGCCGCGCCGAGGTCGGTCGCGATCCGGCGCGCCAAGGCATCGGCGAGCTCGCCGTGACGCGCCTGCGCCTCGAGCACATCGATGAGGAGGTCGAGCGCCGCGGGGTGGCCGGGGGCCGCCGCCAGGGCCCACTCGGCCGCGCGCTCGGCCGTGCCGGCGTCACCGGCGCGCCGCGC
>DASZFV010000266.1:0-4464 GCA_035939455.1 Polyangia bacterium | reverse complement strand
CGCGGCGAGAGCCCGACTGTCGAGACGCATGGCGCATGATAGTCCGAATCCCCGAATGGCACGGGCGCGCGTCGCGGCAGGGCTCCGAGGCGCGAGCCGGAGAGCCGGATCGCGACCACCAAGGTCTCTGAGGGTAGGCGGAGATCTTAGCCCGAGGAGATTCGATGATGATGACCCGTGGAGATCTGTGGAATTTCAAGACGGTGGCGATCCTGGCGGCTTGCGCTTGGGGGTGCTCCTCCGGCGGCGGAGGACCAAAAACCGGGACGGCGGGCGCGAGCTCTGGAGCGGCGGGAATCACGGGCAGCGGAGGAACGAGCGGCGAGGCGGGGACGGCGGGCGGCGCAGGCGTGACGGGCGCGGCGGGAAGCGCCGGCAGCGCAGGCAGCGCCGGAGACACGGGTGGCGCCGGCGTCACGGGAACCGCCGGGGGAGGGGCCTCCGGAAGCGCGGGCGCGACGACCGACGGGAGCGCGCCGGACGGCGCCGCCGGCGGTGGCGTGTCCAGCGACGCGGGCGGCGACGTCGCCGCGGGACCCCTCAAGCTTACGAGTACGGCGTTCATGGAAGGGGGCATGATTCCCGCGCAGTACACGTGCACGGGCGCGGGCGCGCATCCCTCGCCCGAGCTCGCGTGGACCGCGGGACCCGCCGCGACGAAGGGTTACGCCATCGTCCTCAAGGACAACACCAACAACTTCACGCACTGGGCGATCTGGGACATCCCTCCGTCGGTGATGGAGCTCGCAATGGGTCTCCCAACGAACACGCACACACTCACCGATCCGGCGGGCGCCAAGCAGGTGAACGGCGGTGGCGGGATCGGTTACCTCCCGCCATGCCCGCCGAGCGGCACGCACACCTACGTGTTCACACTCTACGCGCAGAGCGCGCTGCCGCTCGCCAACGCGCAGACGACGCAGACGCCCGACGCCATCATGGCGCTGCTGGCCGGCCACAGCGCCGGGATGACGACGCTCAGCGCGAAGGTCACGCACTAACGCCGTCGTTGCATCGCGGGTCGGGCTGCGGCAGGCTCGCCCGCGACGCATGTTGGAGATCGCGGGCGCCTCCGCCTTCACGCCGGCTCGCTTGGAGAAGCGGCTCGCGGCGGCGCGCACGCGCAACCCCGGTTTGACGGGTCTGTCGGCGCGGTTCGCGCACTTCGTGGACGTCAACGGCGCGCTCACGACCGCCGACGGGACCTTGCTCGAACGGCTGCTGACGTACGGGCCGCGGGCGCCGGCGAGCGCTCCCCCGAGCGGCGACGCGCGCCGCCTGCTCGTCGTGCCGCGCATCGGGACGATCTCGCCGTGGTCGTCGAAGGCGACGGACATCGCGCGCATCTGCGGCCTGCACGCCGTGCGGCGGATCGAGCGCGGCATCTGGTACGCGATCACGGGCCGGGTCGCCGACGACGCGGCGCTCCGGCGCGCGCTGCACGATCGCATGACGGAGTCGATCCTCGAATCCTCGGAGGCGGCGGCGGGCCTCTTCGCGAAGGCGGCGCCCCGACCGCTGGCGACGATCGCGCTCGGCGGCGACGGGCGCGCGGCGCTCGCGCGCGCCAACCTCGCGCTCGGCCTCGCGCTCGCGCCCGACGAGATCGACTACCTCGTCGATGCGTACGCCACCCTCGGCCGCGATCCCACGGACGTCGAGCTCATGATGTTCGCGCAGGCCAACAGCGAGCACTGCCGGCACAAGATCTTCAACGCCGACTACGTGCTCGACGGCGTGCCGCAGCCGCTCTCGCTGTTCAAGATGATCCGCGGCAGCACCGAGGCCAGCCCCGCGGGCGTGCTGTCGGCCTACGAGGACAACGCCGCCGTCATCCGGGGCAGCGTGGGCGGGCGTTTCTTTCCCGACCCGGTGACGCGCGTGTACGGCGCCCACGCCGAGCCCGTGCACATTGTCATGAAGGTCGAGACGCACAACCATCCGACGGCGATCTCACCGTTCCCGGGCGCGGCCACGGGCTCAGGCGGCGAGATCCGCGACGAGGGGGCCACGGGCCGGGGCGCCAAGCCCAAGGCGGGTCTCACGGGGTTCTCGGTCTCGAACCTGCGCCTCCCCGGCGCCGAGCGCCCGTGGGAGCGCGACCACGGCAAGCCCGAGCGCATCGCGAGCGCGCTCGACATCATGCTCGACGGCCCGCTCGGCGGCGCGGCGTTCAACAACGAGTTCGGGCGCCCGAACATCTGCGGCTACTTCCGGACGTTCGAGCTCGAGATCCCGTCCGGGGCGGGGCCGGCGGGGCGCGAGGTGCGCGGGTACCACAAGCCGATCATGCTCGCGGGTGGGCTCGGCAACATCAGGGCGTCCGAGGTGCGCAAGGGCGAGATCCCCCTGGGCGCTCCCGTCGTCGTGTTGGGCGGGCCGGCCATGCTCATCGGCCTCGGCGGCGGCGCCGCCTCGTCGCTCGCGTCGGGCGCCTCCGAGGAGGACCTCGACTTCGCGTCCGTGCAGCGCGACAACGCCGAGATGCAGCGCCGCTGCCAGGAGGTCATCGATCGCTGCTGGGCGCTCGGCGACCTGAACCCCATCGTCTCGATCCACGACGTGGGCGCTGGCGGCCTCTCGAACGCGCTCCCCGAGCTCGTCCACGGGGGCGGGCGCGGCGCCGTCTTCGACTTGCGCGCCGTGCCCAGCGACGAGCCCGGCATGTCACCGCTCGAGCTGTGGTGCAACGAGGCGCAGGAGCGCTACGTCCTCGCGCTCGCGCCCGAGCGCCTCACGGCGTTTCAGGCGCTGTGCGCTCGCGAGCGCTGCCCGCACGCCGTCGTGGGTCACGCCACCGACGACGGCCGCCTGCGCGTCGACGATCCTCTTTTCAAGCAGCGGCCCATCGACCTGCCCTTGCAGGTGCTGCTCGGCAAGCCGCCCAAGATGACCCGCCGCGCGCAGCGCGGGCGAGCGGCGCCGCGGGCCCTCGAGCTCGCGTCCGTCGACGTGCGCGAGGCGGCGCTGCGCCTCTTGCGCTTGCCGACGATCGCCGACAAGACGTTCCTCGTCACGATCGGCGACCGCACCGTGGGTGGGCTCATCGCGCGCGACCAGATGGTGGGGCCGTGGCAAGTCCCCGTGGCCGACGCGGCCCTCACGGCGACGAGCTACGACACGACGACGGGTGAGGCCATGGCCATGGGCGAGCGCACGCCCGTCGCGCTGCTCGAGGCCGCCGCGTCGGCGCGCCTGGCCGTCGCCGAGGCGATCACGAACATCGCGAGCGCGCCCATCGCGAAGCTCGGCGACGTCAAGCTCTCGGCGAACTGGATGGCGCCCGCCGGACACCCCGGCGAGGACGCGCGCCTCTACGAGGCCGTGCGCGCCGTGGGCGTCGAGCTCTGTCCCGCCCTGGGGATCGCGATCCCCGTCGGCAAGGACTCGATGTCGATGCGCACGACGTGGGACGACCACGGCGAGGCGCGCAGCGTGACGGCGCCGCTCTCGCTCGTCGTGAGCGCCTTCGCGCCCGTCACCGACGTGCGACGCGCGCTCACCCCCGAGCTGCGCACCGACCTCGGCGACACCGAGCTCCTGCTCGTCGATCTGGGCGGCGGCAAAGACCGCCTGGGTGCGTCGTGTCTCGCGCAGGTCTACGGCGAGCTCGGCGCGACGCCGCCCGATCTCGACGACCCGGCGCGCCTCAGGGGCTTCTTCGCCGCCGTCCAGGAGCTGAACGCCGCGGGCATGCTCCTCGCGTACCACGATCGCAGCGATGGCGGCCTCTTCGTGACGCTGCTCGAGATGGCCTTCGCGGGCGGCACGGGGCTCGACGTCGATCTCGGCGCGGACGTCCACGTTGGCTCGGACGCCGTGGGCGCGCTCTTCTCCGAGGAGCTGGGCGCCGTCGTTCAGGTGCGCGCCGCCGACGCGGCTCGCATCGCCGACGCGTTCGCGCGCCACGGGCTCGCCGGCAGTGTGCGCCGCGTGGCCCGCCCGGCGCGAGGCGATCGCTTCGTCGTGCGGGCGGGCGGCCACGTCGTCCTCGACGAGGAGCGCGCCTTCTTGCGCGGCGTCTGGTCGGAGACGACGCACGCGCTCCAACGCATGCGCGACGACGCCGCCTCGGCCGACGAAGAGCAGGCCGGTCGAGTCGACGCAGGCGACCCCGGGCGCTCGGCGCGGCTGACCTTCGCCCTCGACGCGGCTCCGACCGAAGCGCGCCTCATCGCGCAGGCGCGCCCGCGCGTCGCGATCCTGCGCGAGCAAGGCGTGAATGGGCAGCTCGAGATGGCGGCGGCCTTCGATCGCGCGGGCTTCGAGGCCGTCGACGTCCACATGACCGACGTGCTCACGGGCGGCGTCGACCTGGCGTCCTTCCGCGGCCTGGCCGCCTGCGGCGGCTTCTCCTACGGCGACGTGCTGGGTGCGGGCGAGGGCTGGGCGAAGTCGATCCTCTTCAACCCGCGCGCGCGCGCCGCCTTCTCGACGTTCTTTGCGCGCCCCGACGCGTTCACG
>DASZFV010000265.1:0-6385 GCA_035939455.1 Polyangia bacterium | reverse complement strand
CGGACGTCTTAAGACGCCAAACCTGCCCACACCCGTATGGGAGCGGGGATCGCTGAAGTGGGGACGGAGCCCGCGACCGGGAGTAATTAATTAATTGTCGCAGTAAGCCCCGACCGGAGTTCCGAGCACCACGCAACTCACCGCTTCGGGAGACGCACACTTGCCGTGATCGCACCACGACGACAGAGCGTGATGTGTACCGTTTGGGCAGGCAACGCAAACGGGCGAGCAATCCGTAGGCGTAGTGCAAGTCGCTCCTTTAGCGGCCATCTTCCACGGGAGGAAGCCGACAACAGAAACGCAGGTCGTGTCGACGTTCTCACCGATACTGTCGATGGAAAGCGCCTCGGTCGTCATGACCGCGCCCGACGTACAGGTGGCGGACGGCGGAACACCGTTCGCGCCTCCAGCAGCGCCACCGGTTCCACCAACGCCTAAGCTACCAGCAGCACCGCCACCGCCACCGGTCGAGCCGGCCGCGCCACCTGCTCCGTCGACGCCTGCGCTGCCCTCCGAGTCTGCGGCATCGGCGGGAGCGGAGATCGGTGATCCAGCGCATGAGGCGGTGGCCGCGAGGCCGACAAGCAGGGTCAGCAAGCGACGCCCAGCCAACATCGCCATGACGACGACGGTAGCTCTGCGTGCGGCGCCATGCAAACGGCGCGAGATTCGCCGAAGCGCCAAAACCTCAACCGCCGGGCCGCACCACCATTTGGCGCCGTTTTGGTGCGGACTCCGGTGCGGACGAAAGCCCTTTCGCCCAACGCCCCCGCAGCAACGCGCCCGCCAAGCACACGATATCCCTACCCTATTGGCGGAGCGGGAGAAGGGGTTCGAACCCTCGACGTCCACCTTGGCAAGGTGGCACTCTACCACTGAGTTACTCCCGCAAACTGCCGGGATACCTTACTGATCCGGCACCCACGGTCAAGGGAGAACTGGGGTCGTGCGGTCGAAGGTAGCGACAACCTCGACGTGGAAGGTCTGGGGCATGAGGTCCAGCGCCACGGCGGCCGCCAGGCGAAACCCCGCGCCCTGGAGGCGGCGCGCGTCGCGCGCGAGGGTCTGCGGGTCGCACGAGACGTAGACGACGCGGCGGTGGGCGCGCAGCGCGGCGTCCAGGTTGGCGCGGTCGGCGCCCTCGCGCGGCGGATCGAGCACGACGGTGTCTGAGTCCACGGCTAGCGGGCGCAGCGACCACGCGGCGGCGGGCACGGCGCGCCTGCCGCGCTCGACGGCGGCGGGATCGGCGTCCGAGGCGTGCACAGCCGCGACGACGCGCGCCAGATGGCGCGTGAAGTTGCCGCTGCCGGCGTAGAGCTCGAGGACGACGCCGGGCGACGCGCCCACGGCCTTCATGACGGCGGCCACGAGCGCCGCGTTGGCGACGCGGCCCACCTGTGCGAAGCCGCCCGCTGGGATCGGGAGCGGCGCCCCGCCCTCTTCGCTCGCATTCACGGCCGCGGCTCCCAGCGTCGGCTTGCCGGCGATCGACAGGCCGACGATGCCAGCGGCGTTCAGGCGATCGATCTCGCGCTTCGCGTGACCTGCGCCCGTGGCGTCGGTGTGCGAGACGTTGACGTGCACGCCCTCGGCGCCCGCCTGGGCCTCGACCTCCGTCTCGGCCGGCAGGCCCCCGGCGAGGGCGCGCAGCGCCGGCAGCGTGCGCGCGAGCTCGGGACCGAAGAGCGGGCAAGCCGGCACGTCGACGACGTCGTGCGACCGCCGGCCGCGGAAGCCGAGCGTCCCGCCGTTCCCCACCGCCAGCTTCGCGCGATCGCGGTAGCCGAGCGGCGCGCTCGCGGCGACGACTTCGCCGAGCGCGACGTCCGGACCGAGCGCGCGCGCGACGATGGCCTTCTTCGCCGCCCGCTGCGCCTCGATCGTGACGTGCTGCCACTGGCAGCCGCCGCAGGCGCCGAAGAGCGGGCATGCCGGCGACACCCGGTCCGGCCCTGGCCTCTCGACGCCGACGAGCTCCGCCCAAGCGACGCGATCCTTGACCCGAACGACACGCGCGCGCACGCGTTCACCCGGGGCCGCCAGCGGCACGAAGGTGGCGCGGCCGTCGGCGGCCGTGGCGGCGCCGCTCGGATCGCGCTGGCGGCCGACGGCGTCGCCGCCGGGCGCGAGCGCGTCGACCTCGACGGTGATCTCCGGGCCCAAGGGGTCGGAGACGTTCACGGGAACGGCTGGGCCGCGCGGCCGCGCTCGAGGTCGAAGTCGAAGTAGCCGTCGAGCTCCCCGCCTATGCGCGTGTCGGGGACGGCGGTGCGGGTCCTGATAGCGTTCTCGACCGCCTCATCGCCCAGCACGAGGTGGAACGAGGCGCGCAGGCGCTCGCCGAAGTTGACCCTGAAGTCGCCGCCCACGGCCGACCGGTTTTCGGGGTCCGCGGACTCCACAGCCGCGCCGAAGTCCTGGAACTCGATCCAGCTGCCCGGCAACGCCACGGCGACCGAGCGCGCCTCGATGCAGGTGTAGAGCGGCGCGAGGGCCGCTTGAACATAGTCTTGCGTCGAAAGGTTGATGCGCGGGCGAACCGCCGTCATGACGAGGGGCGCGCCCGCGTCGGCCGTCGCGCCCGCGTCGGCGACGCCCGCGTCGGCGCCGCCCGCGTCGGCGCCGCCCCCGCCTGCGTCCGCTCCCCCGTCGGCGTCGGCGGCGTTCCAATCGCACCAAGACCGCCCCGGGATGAGCGTCCCATCGGACGCGGTCACCTCGCGCGTGTCCCACTGGGGGACGCCGAGCATCGTCTGCCCGCGCACGCACTGAGCGACCTTGTAGGCGTTCTTCACATCGAAATAGAGCGTGTCGTTGACCTCGACGCGATCGCCCGTGTGCTGCAACCGTATGATGAGGCGGTTCGTGTGCGGCCCCGAGCACTGTCCTGGCGGCGGGCAAACGTCCTCGATGGGCTCGCCCGCGGAGAAAGCCGGGGCGAGGGAGTAAGGCTTGCCCGGCGGCTGGGCCAGCGAGTTGCTCTGGTTGCACCCGACGTCGAAGAGCATACCGTCCGCTTTGCCGGCGCCCGCGCCCACCGTGCAAGCGGCGGAAGCGAAGCCGAGCACCCCGGCGAGCGCGGCCGCGAACGGCGGCGCCGACCGGCTGCGTCGAGACGTTCGGCCGATGCGCCTCATGCGCCCCCCGCGCGCACGATCGAGCCGCGCTCTGCGCCGACGTGGGCGGCGGCCGATCCGTTGCGCCGCGCGATCTCGAGCTGACCGCCGCTTCCGAAGTAGGCGACAAGCGCGCCCGAGGCGACGTCGGAGAACGTGCGCGCCAGCACCGGATGGTACACGCCCCCAGTTCCCTCGACCTCGATCGAAGACTCGACGGACAGATGCTCGGCGCCGAGCGACGTGATGAGGTTGCCGAAGGCGTCGACGTGGATTACGCGGCCCTCGACCTGCCCCGCGCGGCGCGAGACCACGGGCCGCGCCAGCTCGATCATCTCGTCGGTCCGGGGGCCGGCCTCGAAGGCCGGCGCGCCGGCGGCCAGGCGGCCCGCCGTGGGCGCGAAGACGTCGCGGCCATGAAACGTGGGGCTCACCGGCTCGCGCCGAAACGGCGGCGCCTCGATGCGAAAAATGCGGCGGCCCGCGCGGGCCGCCAGCGAGAGGACGCCGTTGTCGGGCCCGATGAAGAAGCTGTCGCCAGACTCGACGAGCAAGTCGGCGCGCGCGCCGCCCACGCCGGGATCGACGACGGCGACATGGATCGTACCGGGCGGGAAGAGCGCCGCAGCCTGGGCGAGCGCCACCGCTCCCGCGGCGACGTCCTGAGGTGGAACGCCGTGCGAGATGTCGACGAGCGTCGCGGCGGGCGCGAGGGACAGAACGACACCCTTCATGGCGCCAGCGTAGCCGTCGCGGGATCCGAAGTCGGTGGTGAAGGTCACAATGGGCAAGGCGCGCTCAACAATCGACCCACGAAATTATCGCACAGCGGCGCTAAGATAGCCTGGCCATGGACAAGACCGTCGCGACCGCCGAAGAAGCCCTCGCGGACCTGGCAGACGGCGCCAGCCTCATGGCGGGCGGGTTCGGCCTATGCGGCATCCCGGAGAACCTCATCCAGGCCATCGCCAAGAAGGGCACGCGCGGCCTGACGATCATCTCGAACAATTGTGGCGTCGACAGCAAGGGGCTCGGCATCCTGCTCGGGGCCGGGCAGGTCAAGAAGATGATCTCGAGCTACGTCGGCGAGAACAAGACGTTCGAGCGCCTCTACCTCGACGGCAAGCTCGAGGTCGAGCTCGTGCCGCAGGGCACGCTGGCCGAGCGCATTCGCGCGGGCGGCGCTGGTATCCCGGCGTTTTACACGGCGACTGGCTTTGGGACCGTCGTCGCCGAGGGCAAGGAGACGCGCACATTCGACGGCCGGCCGTACGTACTCGAGCAGGCGCTCAAGGCCGACTTCTCGATCGTCAAGGCCTGGAAGGGCGATCGCTTCGGCAACCTCGTCTACCGGAAGACGACGCGCAACTTCAATCCGATGATCGCGGCGGCCGGTCGGGTCACGATCGCCGAGGTCGAGATCCTCGTCGAGCCGGGCGAGCTCGAGCCCGACCACATCCACACGCCCGGCATCTACGTCCAGCGCGTCGTCAAGGGCGCGAAGTACGAGAAGCCCATCGAGCAACGCACGACCCGCAAGAGGAGCGCCTAAATGCCCCCGCTATCGCGCGACCAAATCGCCCAGCGAGCCGCGCGTGAGCTGCGCGACGGCATGTACGTCAACCTGGGCATCGGCATGCCGACGCTGGTCGCGAACTTCGTGCCCGCGGGCACGAACATCATCCTGCAATCGGAAAATGGCATGCTGGGCATCGGGCCCTTCCCTCTCGAGGGCGACGAGGACCCGGACCTTATCAACGCCGGCAAGCAGACGATCACGGAGCTGCCGGGCAGCGCCTACTTCTCGTCGGCGGAGTCCTTCGCCATGATCCGCGGCGGCCACATCGACTGCGCGATCCTCGGCGCCATGCAGGTGGCCGAGACCGGCGACCTCGCGAACTGGATGATCCCGGGCAAGATGGTCAAGGGCATGGGCGGCGCGATGGATCTCGTGGCGGCGGCCCAGCGCGTCATCGTCATGATGGACCACGTCGCCAAGGCCAAAGCCGGCGCGCCCGGCGTCGCCGACGAGAAGAAGATCCTGAAGAAGTGCACGCTGCCGCTCACGGCCGTCGCCGCAGTGCACCGGATCATCACAGATCTGGCGGTGCTCGACGTCACGCCCCAGGGATTGGCGTTGCTCGAACGCGCCCCGGGCGTCACCGTTGAGGAGATCCAGGCCAAGACCGAGCCCCGGTTGCTCCACGGCGCGACCGTCCCCGAGATGACATTCGGCTGAACGCCGGGCGACGCGACGTCGACATGGCGCGACCAGGCAAGAGCGACAACGGCAGCGACGCGAACGCCCCGCCCGCCCCGCGCGCTACGAGCGCGGGTATTCCCGTCGAGGTGGTCTACGACGCCGCGTCGCTCGCGCACGAGGGCGCGCCCTTCGACGCCCAACGCGACCTCGGCCAGCCCGGCGCGCCTCCGTACACGCGCGGTATCCACCCGACGATGTACCGCGGGCGGCCTTGGACGATGCGCCAGTACGCGGGCTTCGGTACGGCGGCCGAATCGAACCAACGCTACAAGTTCCTGCTCGCCTCGGGCCAGACGGGCCTCTCGGTGGCCTTCGACTTGCCGACGCAGATGGGGCGCGACAGCGACCACCGGCTCGCGCGCGGCGAGGTCGGGCGCTCGGGCGTCGCGATCTCTTCGCTCGAGGACATGCAGGTCTTGCTGGACGGCCTGCCCCTCGATCGCATCTCGACGTCGATGACGATCAATGCGACGGCGGCCACGCTGCTCTGCCTTTACGTCGCCGTCGCGGACGAGCGCGGGGTGCCGCGCGCGACCCTTTCGGGGACCGTGCAGAACGACATCCTCAAGGAGTACATCGCGCGCGGGACGTACATCTATCCGCCCGCGACGTCGATGCGCCTCGTCGCCGATACGTTCGCCTTCTGCCGCGACGAGGTGCCGCGCTGGAACACGATCAGCATCAGCGGCTACCACATCCGCGAGGCGGGCAGCGACGCCGTCCAGGAGGTGGCGTTCACGCTGGCGGACGGCATCGCCTACGTCGAGGCGGCGCGCGCCGCGGGACTCGAGGTCGACGCCTTCGCGCCGCGGCTCTCGTTCTTCTTCAACGCGCACTCACACCTGCTCGAGGAGGTGGCGAAGTTCCGGGCCGCGCGCCGCCTGTGGGCGCGCATCATGCGCGATCGCTTCGGCGCGCGCGACCCGCGTTCCCTCATGCTGCGCTTCCACGCGCAGACGGCGGGGTCGACGCTTACGGCCCAGCAGCCGCTCAACAACGTCGT
>DASZFV010000264.1:0-5060 GCA_035939455.1 Polyangia bacterium | reverse complement strand
TCGTCGATCGCGCAGCGCTCGCGCAAGCTGAAGATCTGAAAGCCACCCGAGTCGGTGAGGATCGCGCCCGACCACCCCATGAACGCGTGCAGCCCGCCGAGCGCGGCGATGCGCTCGGCGCCCGGCCGCAGCGCGAGATGGTACGTGTTGCCGAGGATGATGCGGACGCCGAGGCGGCGAAGATCGTCGGACGACAGGGCCTTGACGGTCGCCTGCGTGCCCACGGGCATAAAGACGGGTGTCTCGACAGGACCGTGCGCCGTCTCGAGGACGCCCGAGCGCGCCTGCCCCGAGCGCGTCTCGACGCGAAAGACGCTCACGCGCCCTGCCCCTGCGTCTGTCCGCCGTCTCGCGGGCGAATGAACATGGCGTCGCCGTAGCTGTAGAAGCGGTAACCGCGCTCGACAGCCTCGTGGTACGCGGCCAGCACGGGCGCCGTGCCGCCGAAGGCGCACGTGAGCATGAGCAGCGTCGACTGCGGCAGGTGGAAGTTCGTGACGAGCCCCGTGACGACGGCGAACAGGTCCCCAGGCAGGATGAAGAGATCGGTCGTCCCGTGCCCCGCCTCGACGGCGCCGCCGTGAGCGCGCGCCGAGGCCTCGAGCGTGCGCACGACCGTCGTGCCGATCGCGATGACGGGCCGGCCCGCGGCGCGGGCGCGCCCGACGGCGGCCGCGGTCTCGGGGCTGATCCTGTAGCGCTCCTCGTCCATGCGGTGCGCGCGTGGGTCCTCGCTCTTGATGGGACGAAACGTCCCGGGCCCGACGTGCAGCGTGACCCTCGCGAGCTCGTGACCGCGCGCGCGCAGGTCTTCGAGCAGCGCCTCCGTGAAGTGCAGCCCCGCCGTGGGCGCCGCCACGGCGCCTGGCACGCACGCGTAGACGGTCTGGTAGCGAACGCGGTCGTCAACTGCCGCGACGTCCGCGGCGCCTGCTGCCGCCCCGGAAGCGGCGCGCCGCGCGGCTACGATGTAGGGAGGCAGGGGCACCTCCCCGAGCGCGTCCAGGACTGCGGCGAGCGAAGGCGCGCCCTGGCCCTCGACCCGGATCACGAAGCGCCCCTCCTCCCCGCGCTCGACGAGCGTCGCGACCACGATGGGCGCGTCCGACGCCCCCACGATCTGGAGCCGGAGCCCCAAAGGGGCGTTGCCGAGCCCGCGGCCGAGCGCCTCCCAGGTCTCGCAAAAGCCTGCGTCGGGCTCCCCGGCCGACCCCGCGCGCGGGCGGCCGGGGGCCGGCGCTGCGGAAATGGCGCGCGTCAGGAGCAGCTCGACCGACCCGCCCGTGGGCTTGCGGGCCCGAAGACGCGCCGCGAGGACGCGCGTGTCATTCAGCACGAGCAGACTGCGCGCCGGCAAATGCGCGGCCAGGTCGCGAAAGTGCCCGTGCTTGTTCGGACTCCCTCCGCCGCGGGGCATCACGAAGAGGCGAGATTCGTCGCGGACGTGAGCCGGTACCGCCGCCACGCGGTCTGGTGGTAGAGGGTAGTCAAAATCAGCGGTACGCAACTCTGTCGCAATCTGCTTTACAGATCCTGACTTCTCTATAGTACAATCTCCTTCACTTCCCCACATGACCATTCTCAAAGCTCATTTCGCGACTGGTGGGGCGTTTCTCGACCACTATCTGCCGGAGCCGGTTAACGGCGGGATCTTTTTTCCCACCCGCAAGCCGCTGGCGATAGGCGAGGCCGTGGTCGTCTCGGTGCGTCTCGGGAAGCGCCGCAGCCCGATGCTGCTCCGGGGCATCGTCGTGTGGCGGCGGCCCGGCAAGCACAGCACGAAGACCAAGGCCGGCATCGGGATCGAGTTCCTCGCGACCGAGACGCAGACCCGTGATTACCTCGTGAGCGTCGCGCGCGGCGATTCCTCCGAGCAGATGGCGCGGCGTCACCAGCGGCTCCCCGTTGAGCTGCCTGTGACCTGGCAGGTTCCGGGTGGGCTCCAGGACAAGATCGGGACGCTGCTCGACATCGGGCGTGGCGGCGCTTTCGTGCGCACGGCCGAGCCGCTGCCGGACGACATCGACGTCGTCCTCAAGGTCTCGCCGCCGGGCGCGGAGATCGCGATGTCGCTCTCGGCGCGCGTTGCGTGGCGCGGTCACCCCGGCGGCGCCAACGGCTTCGGCGTCGAGTGGAAGGCCCGCGACGCCGGCGGCAACCGCCGCATCAAAGAGCTCGTGCGTCGTATCGAGGCCATGGGCGAGAGCCTCTACGGCCGCGGCGTCTCCGCAGGCGCGTAGCCGCCGGTCAGACCGCGCCGAGGTCCAGGGCGTAGAGCGTCCCGCCGTTCGAGAGGACGTAGATGCGGCGCGTGGTGAGATCGATGGTCGGCGACGCGCAGATGCCCTGCCCCGGGTTGAAGAGTTCGAGCAGGTCGCCCGTCTCGCGATCGACGACGAAGAGGCCGGCGCGGCTGCCCGAAAAGACGAGCGTGCGGCCGACGACCACGGGCGGCGTCAGGTCGCCGGCCTCGGTCAGGCCCTGGCGCCACACGACGTGGCCGTCGAGGTCCGAGGCGTGCAGGCCCTGGCGCGGTGCCGCGAAGTAAAGCCTGTTCTCGAACGCCGTCACCGGACCGACGCCCTCGGTGCCGAGGCGCCAGCGCACATTGCCGTCCCGCGCGTCGACGGCGTAGAGGCCGCCCGAGTATGACGACGTGAACAGCACGTCGCCGGGCGCGCCCGGCAGTTTGACGAGCGCGGGGGTCGCGTCGACATCGACGAATTGGTCCGAGGCAGCCGCGAGCGAGCGCGCCCACTGCACTTCGCCCGTGCCCGCGGCGAGCGAGACAAGGAAGCCGTCGGCGAAACCCGCGAAGACACGTCCCTCCGCGAGGCGCGGGCCCGAATAGCCGTGGATCGTGAAGCCCTCGGGCGTCTCGCGCTCGTACTGCCAGCGCCACTTGCCCGTGGCGGCGTCGAGCGCGAAGACGCGATCGGCGGCGGTCGCGACGTAGACGAGGCCGCTCGCGGCGCTCGTGCCGCCGAAGGCGGCGCCGCGCTCGATGGCGCCCTTGGCGCGGTACGACCAGCGGGTCGTGCCGTGGTCGGGATCGAGCGCGTAGAACGAGCCATCGTCGGCGCCGACGTAGACCTGATCGCGGACCGCGTCGTAGCGGGCGTCGCCGTCGACCCCCCCGGACAAGGCGACGGCCCAGTCGATGTGCCCTTGCGCGAGATCGACGCCCACGACGTTCCCCGCGCGGGAGCCCACGACGACGCGCCCGTGCGCGAGCACGCCAGAGGCGCACTCCTCCGGCGCGGCCTCGAAGAGGCCGTGCTCGTGCAGGGCGGCGCGCCAGCGGATCTGCAACAGGCCCGCCGGGTGCGCGGGCAGGTCAGCGGGATCGCGGGGGCGCCCGGGCGTCGCGCAGGTGGACGCGCCCACGAAGAGCGCGCACGTGAGCGCCGCGGACGCGCGGCGGCGGCCGTTCCCGCTCACTTAAGCTCGAGGACCGCCAGCCGGTTCGTGATCTCGTCCCGGAGCGAGGTGGTGGGATTCTTGTCCAGCACCTCTCGATAGAGCTTCTTGGCGTCATCCGCGTTGCCTCGAAGCTCGGCAATTCTCGCTTGATGGTAGGCGGCGCGGTCCTTGTAGAAGCCGCCCTCCTTGAAGACGGCGGCGTCGTCGTTGAGCTTCTGGAACGTCGCGATGGCGGAGGGCAGGTCGCCCTTGGCTTCCTGGGAGTACCCGAGGCCCTCGTGCGCGAGGAAGCGCAGGCGATCGTCGGGCCTGCCATTCAGGATCTGCTCGTAGGCCGCGCTGGCCTCGTCGATGCGGCCGAGCGACAGGAGCAGGGACCCGCGCTCGAGCCGTCCCTCTACGCGCAGCGGGTTGCCCGAGCCCGCCACGAACACGTCGAGCTCCTTGAGCGCGGCCTCTGCGCGCTCCTTGTCCGTCTTGAAGTGGGGGACGCCGTCGTCGGGCAGCGCGGTGCCGTCGGGCTTGGCGGGCGGCGTGCCCTCGGGGCGCAGCTCGCCCGTCGCGAGGCGCTCGATGCGCGCGAGCGCCTCGGAGGCTGTCTGGGCGTGGCGCTCCGAGATCGACGAGAAGATGATCGAGCCAACGACGACCGTCACGAGCATCGTCGTGCCGACGAGCAGCGCGCGCCGGCGCTCGCTCGCGAAGCGCGTCGCGAACTCGGCCGCGTGCGTCCAGAAGCTGACGAACTCGTCAGGCTGCTTGAGCTCTTTCCGGGAGATGCTTTTCGCCACGGGGTGGAGATAACAGAGCGGTCCCCCGCGGTCAATTCGGGCGGGGCCGCGCGCGGCCGGCGCCGCCGCCCCATCGCGGCGCGACCGCTCGTGTATAGTCGCGCGGCGTGAGGCGCGCGCCCGTCGCGGTCCTAGTGGCCGCTCTGCCCTTCGCGATGGTCGGCCTCACGGCCCGGCAGGCGCGGGCCGTGGGAGAAGACGAGTGGCAGCTGTCGGCGCGCGCCGGCGGCGGCAACGCCAACGGGTACCCGTTTCAACCGTGGGGCCTCGCGGGCGCCCTCGACCTCGAGTATGGCTTTCACGCGGCGTTCGCGGCGCGCGCCTCGGTGGGCGTCGTCTCGCACCCCGTGAAGGCGGTGAAGAACGGACCGCGCGCGGGGACGCTGCAGGCGCGCACGGCGCTCGTCGGGTCGACCTACACCTTCGACGTGCTCCGCCTCGTGCCGTACGTCGAGGTCGGCGTCGGGCTCGTGCAATGGAGCGGCCCGGGCGCGCCCAAGACGGCCTTCGCGACCGAGCTCGGCCTCGGGGCGGACTACCTCCTCACGACGCGCTGGGCTTGGGGCGCCAGCGCGCAATACATCTTCGCGCCCGCCGATCTGTTCGGCAACGCCATGGAGTTCGGCCAGCGGCCCCTCGCCTTCTCGCTGACGCTGCGTTTCTCTCGGATTTTCTAGTCTTCGGCGGCGTGGCGGACCTTCTGCTTCTTGCGCCGCGCGCGCAGGTGGATGCGGATGGGCGTGCCTTCGAAGCCGTAGGCGCTGCGGAGCTGCTTCGTGAGGAAGCGCAGGTAGGCGGGGCCGATGTCGTCGGGCTGGTTCGTGCTGACGACGAAGGTGGGCGGAC
>DASZFV010000263.1:0-8896 GCA_035939455.1 Polyangia bacterium | reverse complement strand
GTGCGGCGCTCGGGCGCCAGCTTCTCGGGCGAGTTCTCGCTCGACAACACGGCGATGCTCATGGCGGGCGACGTCGAGGTCATGGTGCCGCTCGACGGCCTCGTCGACGCCGAGGCCGAGCGCGACAAGCTCGACAAGGAGCTCGGCAAGGTCAAGAAGGACCGCGACTACCTCGCGCAGAAGCTCTCAAACGCCAAGTTCGTCGAGCGCGCGCCGCTCGAGGTGCTCGACAAGGATCGCGCGCGCCTGTCCGAGCTCAACGCCGCCGTCGACCGGCTCGAGGCGGCGCTCATGCGGTTCGGACCCAACAAGAAGAAGAGCTGAGCAGAGGGAGTCATTCCGACGGCGGGATGACGTCGTCGGCGCCGCCCCGCGGGCGCATGGGCTCCTCGAACGACGCGCCCGACTTGGCGTGCCTGCCGGAGCGCTTCTTGGACGCGGGCTTGGCGACTGGGGCCGGGGCCGCGACGGCTGGCGCCGGCTCGACGGCGGCCGCTGGCGGTCCGGCGGGGGGCGGCGGCAACGGCGCGGTCTTCGCGAAGAGCCCCTGCGCGAAGAGCCCTTGAACGAAGGGCTCGACGTAAGGTCGGACGTAGGGCCGCCAGGCCTTGGCGCCAGCGCCCGCGACGGCCGCGAGCACGATGAGCGCCACGACGGTCCTGGCGCGGCCTTTGTGCTTTTGCTGGAGGAGGCGCGACTGCTCGGCGCGCACGGCGCCGTCGAGGGCGCCGCTCGTGAGGATGCTGCGCGACGTACGCGTGGGGTCCGGGTTCGAGATCTCCTGTGTCGAAGAGCGAACCGATGACATCGAGCCCGTGAGCGGCCCGGCGGCGATCGGCGCGGACGGCGCGACCTCGTCGACGACGACGAGCGGCTCGTCGCCTTCTTCCTTGAAGAGTCCGCGCAAGAGCTTCGCGAGATCGCGGCTCGAGTGGCGCGCCGCGATCATCGTGCGCTCGAGGTCGTTGGCCATGGCCGTCGCCGATTGATAGCGTTGCGCGGGATCGACCTCGAGCGCTTTCATGACGATGCGGTCGAGCTCCCTCGGCACGGCGGCGTTGATCGACGAGGGCGCCGGGATGGGCGCCGCGAGGAGCTGCCGCATCTTAGCGACGTCGTTCTTGGCCTGAAAGAGCCGCACGCCCGTCATCATCTCGTGCATGACGACGCCCAGCGCGAAGAGGTCGATGCGATGATCGAACGGCTGCATGTTGACCTGCTCGGGCGCGAGGTACGCGACCTTGCCCTTGATGAGGCCCTTCTTTGCCTCCTCCTCGGCGAAGGAGGCGGCGCGCGCGATGCCGAAGTCGAGGATCTTCACGGTGCCGTTGAAGGCCAGCATGATGTTCGTCGGCGAGACGTCCTGGTGCACGATCTCGAGGGGCGCGCCGTCGGGACCGGTCAGCGTGTGCGCGTAGTCGAGGCCCGTGCAGACCTGCTTTGCGATGTCGGCGATCACCATGAAGGGCATCGCCCGCTGCCCCTTCCTGAGCTTCGTGAGCGCCTCGCGCAGCGTGACGCCGTCGACGCCTTCCATAGCGATGAAGTATGTCCCCTCTGCCTCGCCGAACTCGAAGGTCTGGACGATGTTGGGGTGCACGAGCAGCGCCGAGATCTTCGCTTCACGAATGAACATCTTCGTGAACTCCGCGTTGCCCGACAGCTGCGGCAGGATGCGCTTGACGACGAGCTCGCGCTCCCAGCCCTGCGGCCCCTTGACGACGGCGCGGAAGACCTCGGCCATGCCTCCGATGCCGATTCGCCCCGTGAGGCGGAAGCGGCCGTAGGTGGTCGGCATCTCGCCCGCGCCCGCGGGCCTAGCCGTCTCGGCAGGGGCCATTGTTGTCTCCCATCGTCAACAAAGCGCCGTCAGCTGAGCACCTAGCATACACGGCTGGGCGCAAAAACGCCTGGTGAGCCGGTGTAAGAGCGGGACTTACGTGGCGTTTCGAAGCGCGAAGTGGCTGATGAGCTCGTCGCCAGCGGCGCGCACGGCGTTGTCGAGGACCTCGAGCTCGAGGTGGGCCCCGGCGGGCGGCCTGGGCCGGCGCGCGCTCTTGAACGTCGCCTGACCGGTCGTCATGGCGAGCATCGTCCCCGACTGGCGGGCGCTCAAGATGAGGCGCACCGAGCAGGAGATCTCGAGCGCGTCGGCGCTCGTGACGATCTCGAGCGCGTCGATGCTGCCATCGACGAGGTAGCCGTGAGGCGAATTGAGGACGCGTCCCTCGACGAGCACCCGCAGCTGGCGGGCCACGTGCTCCCGCATGCGCGCCCGCATCACGTCCGTGGCGGCCGCGGCGCGCGCGCCCATGGTCTGCACCTCGAGGGAAGGGACGGCCGGCGCCGATGCGCGGACACGGGCCGCGACGCGGCGCCCGCCGCCGCGCCGCGCCGCCGACGTGCCGGGCGGAAGCGTGAACGCCAGCAGCGCGAGGGCGCAGGCGAGGAGGAGGGGGGGCGAGGCGGCGCGCACGGGGTTCATCGAGCGTAATGACCGCCGCGAAGGTGGGCAAAAAACAGGTCGAAAAACGACGCGGGCCGTCGAAGGCCGCTCAGCGCGCCGGGCCCGCGTCGATCCAGCTCGCGATGGCGCGCAGCTCGGCGTCGGACAGCGGCGCGCCCGGCGGATCGCGGTGACCGAGCGTCGTGGGCGCGGGCCGATCGGGCGTGTCGCCGGGCAGGAGCTTGCGCAGCAAATAGCTGCGCGCGGCGTCGCGAGGCTCCACGAGGTGGAGGCGGCTGACCTGGCGCGAGGGCACGTCGAGGACGGCGTCGACGAGGTCGGCGTCGCAGAGGGACAACCCCACAGCCGGGCTCGTGAGGCACCCGCCGCCGTCGTCCGTCGTCGCGCGGTGGCAGCCGGCGCCCGCGCACCGCGCGGCGAAGATCGGCTGCACCGCCGCGTACGGCGTCGGTGTTTCGGGCGGGACCGCCGCGGGCACCGCGAGCGCCGTGCGGAACGAGTGCTGCTCCGGCGCTGCGGCGCACCCCTGCAGCGACGTGAGCCCGGCACGCACGTTCACGTCGTAGCCGAGGTCGGCGCGCCAGCCTCCCGAGGGGGCGTACGTGATTGCCTTGTCGATGAGGTCGAGCCGGATCGTGCCGGGATGATAAAAGTCGCCCGTCGTTACGATGATCCCGTTCAGGTCCGCGGTGTCGGGATCGGGATAGGCGTCGAAGCGGATGCGGACGGTCGTGCCGCGCGCGACGTTCTGGGCCCCCGCCACCGGCGTCCACTCGAGGGCGCGCAGGGGCGCGCAGATGCCCGCGTAGGGCTGGCTGTCGCCGGGGGCGCTGCAGGCCGTGGCGACGAGGCCGGCGAGCGCGATGGCCAGCGCGGCGGCGTCCGTGCGCGCGCGCGTCGCGGTGCCCTCGAAACGCGCGCGGGAGCCCTCAGCTCTCGCTATACAAACGGATCTGCTCGCGCACGACCTCGTCGCTGAGGCCCGTGCGCAGGTAATCCTGGAGGCAGTCGGCCAGCGTGACAATCATGTCCTCCACGCCGCGGTCTTCGACGAGCTTGGCCAGGAGCTTGCGGCCCTCGGGGCCGTCGTCTTCCCGCAGGAAATCGCGAACCATGTCGAGCGTGAGGTCACCGGAGAAGTCAAGTATCGCGTGATCGAGCAGGTAAGCGATAAGTTGTTTCACCGGGACACCTCCAGGGACCTGTTGGGAAAAAAAGACGGGGTTGCTCATATCGCGGATAAACTCACGGCGCAAGGTTTGAGGACGATTGATTAAATGGCGCCCGTGGGCGCTGGTCAGAATCGAGTCGCGCGCGCGCGACTCCGGAGACGCGCGCATGATTGACCGCATCGCCGCGAGTTGGTACGGTCCGCGTGCTTTGCGCCCTCACCGCTACCTTCCGACAGGGGCGTTGGCGCTTGGTGGCGCGTTGGCGTTGGCGGCGTCGCTGACTGCTGCGGTCTCCGGCTGCGGCCCCATAGAGTACATCAATCAGGTGGGCGTCAAGGCGGCGGGCGCCGTCTCGGCGGCCAAGCTCGCGCAGGCCGACCGGTACGCGCCCTACGAGTACACGGCCGCCGAGGAGTACTTGCACAAGGCGCGCGAGGAGGCCGGGTACGCCGAGTATCAGGACGCTATCGAGTTCGGACGCAAGGCGGAGGAGCTCGCCAACAGGGGCCGCGCCATCGCGGTTGCGAAGCTCTCGGAGAGCGCGGGCGCGTCGTCCGCCGCGACGCCGGCCACCGGGGCGCGAACGCCGGCGCCCAGCGCACGGACCGAGGACCAAGCACCGAAATGAGCCGGCTCGCGAATCCATGGGCCGCATCGGTCGTCGTCGCGCTGATGGCCACCGTCGCCGGTTGCGCGGGCCTGCAGCTCACGGAGAACGTTCACCAGGTGCGCGCCATCGCCAAGGAGGCGCGCGACAACGGCGCGTACAGGTGCGCGCCGCGCGAGCTCGCGCTCGCCGAGACGCACCTCGAGTTCGCCTCCGTTGAGCTCGACCAGGGCGATTACTTCCGCGCGCGCGATCACCTGCAGATCGCCGACGAGAACGCGCGCCTCGCCCACCGACTCTCGCCGCGCGACCGCTGCACGGCGCCGCCCAAGCCCGGCGACCGGGACGGCGACGGCATCCCCGACAACGTTGACAAATGCCCGAACGACCCCGAGGACAAGGACGGCTTCGAGGACGCTGACGGCTGCCCCGATCCCGACAACGACAAGGACGGCATCCTCGACGTCAAGGACAAGTGCCCGCTCGAGCCCGAGGACAAGGACGGCTTCCAGGACGCCGACGGCTGTCCCGATCCCGACAACGACGCCGACGGCATCGCCGACGTCAACGACAAGTGCCCGCTCGAGGCCGAGGACAAGGATGGCTTCGAGGACGCTGACGGCTGCCCCGATCCCGACAACGACAAGGACGGCGTGCTCGACACGGTCGACAAGTGTCCGAACGAGCCTGGCCCGGCCGACAACAACGGTTGCCCCAAGAAGTACGAGCACATCGTCGTCACGCAGGAGAAGATCGAGCTCAAACAGAAGATCTTCTTCGACACCGACAAGGCCACGATCCAGCCGCGCAGCTTCTCGTTGCTCGACGAGATCGCGAGCGTGCTGCGCGGGCGTCCGACGATGACGGTGAGGATCGAGGGCCACACGGATTCGAGGGGCTCGCGTCCGCACAACCTCAAACTCTCGCAGGCGCGCTCCGATTCGGTCCGCCAACACCTCGTCGGGCTCGGCGTCGATGCGCAACGGATGGAGTCTCGGGGCTACGGGCCCGATCAGCCCATCGAGACGAACAAGACCGCCGGTGGGCGAGAGAAGAACCGCCGCGTCGAATTCTTCATCACTCAGCAATAAACGAGGCGTCGAGACGATGATGCGGTCGCAAGGGGTGACATCCGCCGGCTTGATGGCGCTGGGCGTGGCCCTTTCGTTCCTGTTCTCCAGGGCGGCGCGTGGCCAAGACGACGCGGGCGCCCAGCCCGCCGCACAGGCGATCATCGACAAGATCGTCCAGATGAACAAGAAGGCGCTCGACGACTATGACACGCTCGAGTGGGACTCCGCGAAGCGGACGTTGCTCGAGGCGCTCGTCGCGGGCAAGAAGGGCGGCCTCGACGGTCACCCGGTCATGGCCCGCACCTACCTGCACCTCGGGTGCGTGTACATCACGGGCCTCAAGGATCGACAGAAGGGCGTGCAGAGCTTCGTGCGGGCCATCGAGATCGATCCGGCGATCAAGATCGAGCAGACGATGACGGATCCCGAGCTTGAGGCTGCGTTCGCCGAGGCGACGAAGCGGGTCAAGCCGCGCCCCGACGCCGGCGAGCCCGCGGCGGCTCCGCCGCCGCCCCCGCCCGCGCCGCCCAAGTCGAAGGGCCCCGTCATGGAGGACGAGTCTGCGCGTTCGGCGCCGAAGCGCCGCGGGCCCGTCATGGAGAGCACCACGCCGCCCCTCGCGCCGGGCGCCGTCTGGAGCGACCAGCCGGGCGAGCCTGACCTGCCGGCCCATATCAACGCGCTCGATTGCCCGACGCCCGACGAGGTCCCGCCCGACAAGGCCGTCAGGCTGCGCTGCGCGGCCGCCGACAACCTCGGCGTCGCCAAGCTCTTCCTCATGTATCGCCTGCCCGCGAGCGAGGAGTTCGGCTCGGTCGAGATGGTTCGCACGCCCAAGGGGTGGTACCAGGGCAAGCTCCCGAAGAAGGCCGTCACAGGAAAGTCGGTGCAGCTCTACTTCGAGGGCCGGAACGCCGGCGGCAAGCCGGTGGTGTCGAACGGACGCGCCGACAGCCCCAACCTCATTCTCATCAGGGAGGAGGCGGCCGCTCAGGAGGCAGAGGCGGAGGCCGCCGAGGCCTCGGGGCGCAAGCAGGCCGACGACGTCGAGGAGAACCCGCTCGAGGAGCGCAACGAGGTCGCGGGGCCGCGCCTTTATCTCGGCAAGGTCGACAAGTCCAAGATCGGCCTCGACACGCGCTACGGCAACCGACGGTGGTGGATCGGCCTCGGCCTCGGCTCGGGCTACGGCTACGCCAAGGGCGACGGCCTCGAGACGCGCCCCGACCTGCAGTCGAGGTTTTCGCCGGGCCTCGGATGGGCCGGCCTCGGGCACCTCGCGCCCGAGGTCGGGTTCCAGGTGACTCACGACTTCGCCGTCTCGCTCGAGGGCCGCGACCAATGGATCCCGCAGGGCTCGAAGTTCGCGAAGTTCACGGCGAGCGGCGCGCAGTCGGTCCTCGCGCGGGCCCTGCTCTACACGAAGCAGCAGCGGGTCCGGTTCTTCGGCAGCCTCATGGCCGGCGGCGGCGAGGGGTTTCGGTTCGTGCTGTACCCCGATCGCGCCCGGCCCGACTACAAGGACACCGTGCGGGGAGGGCCCTTCCTCGCGGGCGCGGGCCTAGGCCTCTACGCCGAGATGTCGCCCGGCGTCTCCTTCGTGACCGAACTGAACGGGCTCGCGGGGTTTCCGATCTTCTCGGCCGTGGCCGACGTGAACGTCGCTCTTCAGTTCAACATCTACTGAAGCGCGCGAAGAGCTTCGCGCGCAGAGCTGGGGCGAAGGTCCGGCGACGCCTCGACGAGCGCGGCCACGACGGCGGCCAGAGGTGGTCCGAGCTGGGCGCGCGCCGCGGGTGGCAGCGCCGCGCTCACGGTCGCGCCGCGCAGCAGATCGGCGTGGGTGCGCAGCGGGCGTCCGACGGCCATCTCCCAGAGAATGGCGCCCGCGGCATAAAGGTCGGTGGCCGCCGAGGGGCGCGCGCCGCGCAGCCGCTCGGGCGCGAGGTACTGCGGCGTCCCGGCCGAGCCGTCGCCCACGCGTCCAGCGTCGTCGCGCAGCTCGGCTGCGCCGAAATCGGCGAGCACGACGGCGCCCGGCGCGCGCAGCAGGAGGTTCGAGGGCTTGAGATCGCCGTGCGTGATCCCGCGTTCGTGGACGTGCGCGAGCGCCTCGAGCAGCGACGATGTCGTCGCGCCGAGCTCGTCGGGGGCCGGCGGCGCGCCCCCGTGGGCCGCGAGGCGCGCGCGCAACGTGCCGCCCGGGACGTACTCCATGGCGAGGACACGCGTCGTCTCGTCGACGTCGTAGATGGCTACGACGCCGGGGTGCCGGAGGGCGGCGGCCACGCGGCCCTCGGCGAAGAAGCGACGGCGCGCCTCCGCGCGCGCCGCGCCCGCGAGCTGCGGGTGCAGGACCTTGAGCGCGACGTCGATGCCCAGCGTGTCGTCGGTCGCGAGGTAGACGGCGGCCGTCGCGCCGCGCCCGAGCTCGCGGCCCAACCGGTAGCGCAGCGCAGCCGTGCCCTCGGGCGAGACCAACGTCTCGGCGGCTCCCGCGGCGTCCACCTCTGCCCCGGGCCGGAGAGCGCGCAGGTGCGCGCGCGCCTCGACGTCGTCGACGTCGTCGGCGAGCACGCACTCCCAGCGGAGCGCGGCGTCGACGCGCAGGCCGTCCGCCTCGTCGAGCGCGGCCCAGACCCGGTTGACGTCGGCGGCGAGCTCGGCAGGAACGGCGCGCGTCGGGTCGTCGAAGCCGTCGAGGGCGTGTCTGGCCGCCCCCCTCTGCCCCGCCGCCGCGAGGGCGCGCGCGAAGCGGAGGCGCGCCCGGGCGTCGCCGGGCTCGCGGGCCACGACGGCGCGGAGCGCCGCGGCCGCGGCCACCATATCGCCGGCGCGCTCGGCGCGCTCGGCGTCGGCCCGCGCATCGGTCTCGCGCGGCGGCCGCCCCGCCATCAGGCGACCTCGAGCGCCAGGGGCGCGTCGCCGAGCACCTCGACGAGATCGCCGTGTAAGAGGTCGCAGCCCGGGCCCACGAGGTGCCCGCCCACGCGCACGGGGCGGTCGGGCCGCCGCACGAGTCGCGCGCCGCCCGCGGCGAGCTCGAGCGCGAGGCCCCGCGCGCCGGGAATGGCGAGCGCGAGATCGATAGGATCGTGGCCCGCAAGGACGACGAGCTCGCGGTCGAGGCCGGAGAGGCCGCGCAAGACGACGGTCCGGCCGTCGGGCGTCGCCTGGAAGCGGAATGAGGTCGAGAGACCGATGCCGAGCTCGCCCTCGCCGCGCAGGGCGAACCGGCCCGTGGCGCGCGCGCCCGCGACGAGGACGCCGCCCCTCGAGCCGGCGTCCTCGATGAAGAGCCCGGCCGCGTCGGCGCCGATCACGGCGTGGTGGCGCGAGACGCCCGGGTCGCGCAGCGTCACCTCGGCGAGCGGATCGCGGCCGAGCCGCGCCGGGACGGCCGCCACGCGCAGGGAGGTGGCGCCGCCGAGCAGGCGCAGCGTGACGCCGCGCGCGCGCACGAGCTCGGTTTCGAGCCGCGCCGTGAGCTGGCGCAGGTGCCCGCCCGCGCCGCGCGCGGGCAGCGCGAGCGCGAGCGCGAGCGCGGCACGGCGTTCGCCACTCGCGAGCAAGACGT
>DASZFV010000262.1:0-1631 GCA_035939455.1 Polyangia bacterium | reverse complement strand
CGACAGGTTGGGCCGGTCGACGGGGGGCGCGGAATCCGCGCCGAAGACCCGGACATCGCCGGCGTAGCCTTCACGTCGCAGCGTGGCAGCCGCCGAGTCGCCCGCGGCGCCGGCGCCGACGATGACGATCGTGCGCGGCGCGACGGGCGGCGCTGGCGTGACGTCGGGCTTTCGCGCGCCAACGCGGATGCGGCCACCGTCGCGGGCCACGGTGAGGCAGGGCAGGGGGTTGAGCGCGGGTCCGCGCTCGGCCGTGCCCGTGCGAAGATTGAAGCACCCGTGGTGCCACGGGCAGCGGACGGTATCGCCCACGACGGCGCCCTCGGCGAGCGGGCCGCCGTAATGCGTGCAGGTCGCGAGCACGGCCAGCACGTCGCCGCCGCGCCGAACCAGCAGCACGGCCTCGCCGGCCGCGTGCCCGAGCAGCGTCGCGTCCGCGCCGAGCGCTTCCTCGCCTATCCCCGCCGAGAGATCCGGCCCCGGGAGCTTGCCTTGGTCGCCGCCCATGGTTCGTTAGAGTAGCGACGGCGCGGGCGGTTACAAGAGAACGTCGCGCGGGCGCGCGTCAGCCGCCACGCGGGTCGTGCACGGAGGCGTGCTTGCCCGGCGCCCGCGCCGAAGTCGCGGAGGCCGCCGTGAGCTCGGCCTCGGCCGCGAGCCAGTCCTCGAGGTCATAACCAGAGACCGAGCCACGCTGCAAGTAGAGCTCGTAGGCGCGCTTGGCGATGGCCTCGCGCGAGGGTTGGGCGGCGGCGGCGTGCTTGGGCTCGGACATCAAGTCTCCTATCGGGGCATCCGGCGGTGCGGTGCGCGTCAATCATGCGACCAGCGGCGCGCAACGTCCAAAAAACCTCGGGCTACCAACTCGCCGGGGGCTACCAACTCGCCGGGGCTTGTGTAATATGCCGCCATGACTGCACCCCCGGCCTGGAAGCGCGGATTCGTGTCTCTGGGCGTTTTTCTCGTGGCGGCGATGGTGGCGGGCGGGGCGAGAGCAGAGGTCGCCTTTCGGAAGAAGGCACCCGCGAGCGGTGACACGTCTGCGGAGTCCTCGCCGACCGGCGGCGATATCGGCACGGAGGCCACGCCGGCGGGCGAAGGCGCCGCCGACAAGGCGGCCGCCGCCGCGCAGGCAGAGGACAAGGACACGCCCGAGGCGCAGGCCCAGCGGGAGAAGGCTCGCGCCGACGCGGCGCTCGCCCGCAAGGCCAGGAATGCACAGCTCGCCAAGGCACAAGACGAGACGACGCCCTTCTATCAAAAGTGGCAGTTCTGGGCCATCGCGGGCGGCGTCGTCGCGGGCGCCGTGCTCGCCATCTGGGGCGGCGCCGCCGTGGCGCACCAGCTCGGCGGCGGCGACGTGCGTGCCTGCTCGATGACGAACGACCCGGCCGGGTGCTTCGGGCAGGGCCGATGAGGCACCACATCCAAAAGGGTCTTCGCATGACGCTGGCCAAGCTCGGTGGCGCGCGGGGCGCGCTCGGGGCGCTGGTGCTGCTGGTCGGCGCGACCGGCTGCCACACGTTCAAGTACTTCGACGTCAACGTGAGCTTCGACCAAGGCATCGACGACGGCACGCTCGGGTCCATCAGCCGGTGCCGCGTCCTCGTCACGGGCGCGGAGTCGAGCTC
>DASZFV010000261.1:0-4316 GCA_035939455.1 Polyangia bacterium | reverse complement strand
CGCACATGGTGCGACAATTCAATTCACGTTCGCGCCGCGTGCCTTCATCCTACGCGCACGCACGCGCACCTTCTGATACTGTCTCCGCGTGCCCGCGAATAACGAAGGTCGCACGGCGGACCCCGAGATCCCCGACGTCCTCCCGTTGCTCCCGATCCGCGACCTCGTCGTCTTCCCGTACATGATCGTTCCGCTGCGCGTGACGCGGCCCGTGTCGATGGAGGCGGTCACGAAGGCGCTCGAGGCCGATGAGCGGCTCTGCTTCCTCGTCGCGCAAAAGAATCCGGGCGAGGACGATCCCGGACCGACCGGTTTTTACCGCACGGGCACGATCGGGATGATCATGCGAATGCGCAAGCTCTCGGAGGGCGGGCTCAAGGTGCTCGTGCAGGGGCTGTGCCGCGCGCGCATCCAGAAGTTCGTCTCAGACAGCCCGTGCTACCGCGTGCGCATTGACCGCACCGACGACAAGGCGCTCGTGCGCTCCGTGAGCCTCGAGGCCCTGCTGCGCTCCGTGCGCCAGAACATCGACAAGCTCTCGGGCCTCGGCAAGACCATCCAGCCCGAGCTGTCGATGGTCGTGCAGAGCGTCGACGATCCCGGCCGCATGGCCGACCTCGTCTCGTCGAACCTGACGCTCAAGGTGACCGAGGCGCAGGATCTGCTCGAGCTCGACGAGCCCGTGCAGCGCCTCACGCGTGTCAACCAGACGCTCGAGAAGGAGATCGGCATCCTCGAGGTCCAGTCGCAGATCCAGAACAAGGCGCGCGAGGAGATGTCGAAGACCCAGCGCGACTATTACCTGCGCGAGCAGCTCCGGCAGATCAAGAGCGAGCTCGGCGACGGCGACGTCCACGGCGAGGAGATGGAGGAGCTGCGCGTCAAGGTCGCGAAGGCCGGCTTGCCCGACGAGGCGCGCGTCGAGGCCGAGAAGCAGGTGCGGCGCCTCGACCAGATGCACGCCGAGAGCGCGGAGGCGGCCGTGCTGCGCACGTACATCGACTGGCTCGTCGAGCTGCCCTGGAACGTCGCGAGCCAGGACACTCTCGACATCGAGACGGCGCGCAAGATCCTCGACGAGGATCACTACGATCTCGAGCACATCAAGGATCGCATCCTCGACTACCTCGCCGTGCGCAAGCTGCGCGCCGGCGCGCACGGGCCGATCCTATGTTTCCTCGGGCCACCGGGCGTGGGCAAGACCTCCCTCGGGCGCTCGATCGCGCGCGCCCTCGGCCGCAAGTTCGTGCGCATCTCGCTCGGCGGCGTGCGCGACGAGGCCGAGATCCGCGGCCACCGGCGCACCTACGTGGGCGCCATGCCGGGCCGCCTCGTCCAGGCGCTCAAGCAGGCGGGGACGAACAACCCCGTCGTGCTGCTCGACGAGGTCGACAAGCTCGGCTCGGACCTGCGCGGCGATCCCTCGGCGGCGCTCCTCGAGGTGCTCGACCCCGAGCAGAACCACACCTTCCGCGACCACTACCTCGGGGTGAGCTTCGACCTGTCGAAGGTGATGTTCATCGCGACTGCCAACTTGCCCGAAACAATCCCGCCGCCCCTGCGCGACCGCATGGAGACGCTCCGCTTGTCGGGCTACAGCGAGGAAGAGAAGCTCGTCATCGCCGAGCGCTACCTAGTGCCCAAGCAGATCACCGAGGCGGGCCTCACGATCAACGAGATCGTGATCGGCCGCGAGGTCATCCGCCGCATCGTGAGCGAGTACACGCGCGAGGCGGGCCTGCGCGAGCTCGAGCGCCTCGTCGCCCAGCTCGCGCGCAAGATCGCCCGGCGCGTCGTCGAGCAGCGCGAACGCGCGCGCGAGGCGCCGCCCCCGGGTAAATCGGGCCCTGTGGCCAGCGTGGCCAGCGTGGCAAAGAAGGCGGGCGGCCCCGTCATCGACGCCGAGGAGCTGCCGAAGTACCTCGGCCCGCCGCGCTACCTGCCGGAAGAGCGGCGCGGCACCGACGAGATCGGCACGGTCAACGGCCTGGCCTGGACCCCGTACGGCGGCGAGGTGCTGCAAATCGAGGCGCAGACCATGGCGGGCAAGGGCACGCTCATCCTCACGGGCCAGCTCGGGGACGTCATGAAGGAGTCGGCGCAGGCGGCGCTCTCGTTCGCGCGCGCGTACGCGCTCACGCTCGGGCTCGGCACGGAGTTTTACGCGGGCCGCGAGATCCACATCCACGTGCCGGCGGGCGCCGTGCCGAAGGACGGGCCGTCGGCCGGCGTCGCGATGGCGTGCTCGCTCGTCTCGCTCATCTCCGGGGTCCCGTTGCGTCACGACGTCGCCATGACGGGCGAGCTCACGTTGCGCGGCAAGGTGCTCCCCATCGGTGGCCTCAAGGAGAAGCTGCTCGCTGCGGCGCGCATGGGGATCACGACCTGCATCATCCCCGCCGGCAACGCGCCCGAGCTCTCGGAGATGCCGCCGCACGTGATGAACAAGCTCAGCGTCAAGCCCGTCCGCACGGTCGACGAGGCGCTCGAGATCGCGCTCACGCGCCGCCTCGACAAGAAGGACGCCGATGAGACGTCGGACGTCAGCGCCTCGAAGTCCGGGCCGACCAAGGTCGGCGGCGCCCGCACGCGCAAGACGACGCGCTCGGGAATCGCCTAGGGCGTCGCGCGCAACAACGCCGCGGGAGCGATCACGCCGGTCGCGTCGCGCTCGCGCGGCACGTCGTGGGCGGGGAAGAGCTTCTTGTCGAACAGGTGCGACGGGTTCACGTTGCCCATCGCCGCGAGCATCGTCTGGCGCAGCGTCGGGTGCTTCACCTCGAGCTCGGAGAGCATCGCCTTCATGTGCTTGCGTTGCGCCTCGCTCTGCGAGCCGCACAGGTTGCAGGGCAGGATGGGGAACCTTCGCAGCGCCGCCATCTCGGCGAGGTGGGCCTCGGCGCAGTAGATGAGAGGTCGGATCACGACGTGTTGCCCGTCGTCGCTCACGAGACGCGGCGGCATCGTCGCGAGCTTGCCGCCAAAGAACAGGTTGAGGAGCAGCGTCTCGAGCGCGTCGTCGCGGTGATGCCCGAGGGCGATCTTGTTGCACCCGAGGTCGGTCGCCGCCTGGTACAGGATCCCCCGGCGCAGGCGCGAGCACAGCGAACAGTACGTCTTGCCCTCGGGGATCTTGTCGGTGACGATGCTGTAGGTATCCTCGTGTACGACGCGGTAGGGAACGCCCTCGTCGCGCAGCCAGCCCTCGAGCGGCGCGCCATCGTACCCGGGGTGGCCCTGATCGACGTGGACCGCCGTGATCTCGAAGCGGATCGGCGCGCGCTTCTGTAATTCGCGCAGCAGCACGCACAGCGCGTAACTGTCCTTGCCTCCAGACATGGCGACGAGGAGCCGATCTCCATCTTGTAGGAGATGGAAATCGTTGAGGGCTCTTCCCATGTCGCGCGCGAGGCGGCGCTCGAGGTGAACGGGGACGCTTGGCATGACCGGCAAGGGGGTCATGCTACCCTCAAAGGAGCTCGCGGACCACGGATGTCGAGGCGGACCAGCAAGCGCGCGCAGGGAAGTGTTTGGACCGGCTGGACCTGGGCCGTGGCGGGGTCGTCCCTCGTGCACGTCGTCGTGCTGGCGGGTTTGTGGCGCGGTGGCGCGCGGCAGCCCGCGCCCGTTGAACCGGAGGCGATGGCCATCGAGCTCAAGACCGCCCAGGCCGGCTGGGACGAGGCCGCGCCCGGCGCCGAGCCGCTCCCCGATCCTACACTCCCGCCGTTTCAGACGCTCGACGAGGCGCTCGTGGCGCGTCCCCGCGACGCCCCCGAGGGCGAGCGCGACAACGCCGTCGCCAAGACGGTCGCGCCGCGCGAGGGCGAGGGCCGCGAGCGCGCGGCGCCCGCGGCCGACCACGGCGAGGCGGGCGGTCGCCTGCCGGGGCTCGCGACGCGGCGCGATCGCTCGACGCTGCAATCGCGCGTCGCCGACGCCGAGACGGACGCGCAGTCGCAGCGCCTGCGCACCTCGCGGCGCTCGTCGTCGCCGCAGGCCATGAGGCGCGAGGCCCGCACGGGCGTGGGTGACTCCGTGCGCACGAGCGAGGCGACGCGCGCGCCGAGCGCCGCCGCGCCCGAGCCCCCGCCGGCTCCGTCGCCCGCGCCGCCCGACGTCGCGGGCCGGGCCGCGGGCGCCAAGGTCGCAGTGCGCACAGTCCCGCTCGACCTCGCGATGGTGAGCCCCGTCCCGACGCCCGAGCGCGGCGAGGGCCCGCTCGACGTCGAGGCGGGCGCGCGCATGTTCGACGTCGAGGCGCGCGGCCGCCTGGCCGACGACCAAACGCGGCGCGCGGTCTCGAACGAGGCGCA
>DASZFV010000260.1:0-2636 GCA_035939455.1 Polyangia bacterium | reverse complement strand
CCTCGACGGCATTGTCGAGCATCCGCGCTCGATTGCCGGGACGCGGATGGCGCTTTTCTTCCGCGACCTCGGTCACGGCAAGATCAAAGTCTCGTTCCGCTCGACGGGCGACGTCGACGTGAACCGCTTCGCCCGCGCGTTCGGGGGTGGCGGCCACGCGAAAGCGGCCGGCGCGCTGATCTCGGGTGACCTCGAGGAAGTCCGCGCGCGCGTGGTCGATGCCGCACGCGCGTTCGTCCACCCGGTCGGCGGCGTGCCCCACAACGGCGTCCCTGCGGACGACTCGCTCGCGCTTTAGCTTTCGTCTCATGGCGCGAGCCGAGCAAGTCGAAATCCGTATTCGCGAGGTGATCACGGCGCTCAGGCCGTTGCTCCGCATCGAGCCCGCGTCCGGTTGCATCGAGCTCGTCCGATTCGACGTCGAGTCCGGCGTCGTCAGCGTCCGCGTCTCCGGCGGGTGTCCCGACTGCGACATGTCGGCCGACGCACTGATCAGCGGCATCGAGGCGCACCTCATGCAGCGTGTACCCGAGATTCGCGCCGTGCGCACGGTCGGCTGATGGCGGACAATCTGCAAGATCTCGTGCGCGCCGCGCTCTCGCGGGTGCGCAACCCCCGCCTTGGCGTGAACGTCCTCGACGCCGAGATGATCCGCGACATCGCGATCGCGCCGGGCGGCCGTATTCGTTTGACGCTCATCCTGACGCCAGAGGACGACGCGACGCTCGTACGTGATGTCTACGCGGCCGTCGCCGCGGTCGAGGGCATCACGGATGTCCGCGTGGACCCCAAGGACGCCTCGGCAGTGACTTCGGGGCGACGCATGCTCCCAGTGTTCGACGCCGCGCCCAAGGCGCCGGCGCGTCCACCAGCCCCGACGCCGAGCGCCTACCCGAACCTGGGCCGCATCATTGCCGTGTCCAGCGGCAAAGGCGGCGTCGGCAAATCAACCGTAGCCGTGAACCTCGCGGTGGCCCTCGGTAAGCAAGGCGCTCGTGTAGGCCTCATGGACGCCGACATCTACGGCCCGAACGTCCCACGGATGCTGGGCGTCAGCACGCCGCCGCCGGTCGTCGACCAGCGCATCATCCCGCTGGTCGCGCATGGGATCAAGGCCATCAGCCTCGGTCTCCTCATCCCACGGGATCAGCCCGCGATCTGGCGTGGCCCGATCGTGATGAAAGTGATCGGCCAGTTCCTGAAGGACGTCGACTGGGGCCAGCTCGACTTCTTGATCGTCGACATGCCGCCGGGCACGGGCGACGCCCAACTCTCGCTGGTGCAGTCGACGCACGTGCACGGCGCGATCATCGTCACGACGCCACAGTTGGTCGCGACGGGCGACGCGCTGCGCGGCGTGAAGATGTTCGAGCGCGTCAACGTGCCCGTGTTCGGCATCGTCGAGAACATGAGCTACTTCGAGTGCCCCCACTGCGGAAAGCCCTCGCCGATCTTCGGCGAGGGGGGTGGCGAGCACCTGGCGACCGAGGTCGGCCTGCCGCTCCTCGCGCGGATCCCGCTCGATCCGCGCGTCGTCGCCGGCGGCGATACCGGCGCCCCGATCGTCGTCGCGGCCCCCGACTCGACCGCCGCCGTCGTCCTCACAGCCCTCGCCGCTCGCATCACCGAAGTCGTTCAGGCCGCCGTACCGGCATGACTGAAGGCGGCGCGCTTCGCGCGACCGCGTAGATGCCCCCGCATGAGCCCCATGGCGCTCCGCCCTGAGCCCGGCGACGAGTCGTCAGCGGTCGCCGCGCGCAGCGCGGCGCTGCGCTCCGGTTCGACGCTGCCGCTCGATCCGTACGACGGCGCCGCGCCGGTAGCGATTACGGGCGCCTCGCTGATCCACGACCCGATCGCGCGCGTGGTCTGGCGCGTCGGCGTCCCCGCGGTCGCATCCAACCTCCTGATGATCGTCTTCAGCGTGGTCGACGCGTTCTGGGTCGGCCGCCGCCTCGGCGCCGTCGCGCTCGCCGCCGTGACGACGTCGCTCTTCTGGATCTGGCTTTTCATCTCGATCGCCGAAATGATCGGTGTTGGCTTGACGGCGGTAGCGGCACGCCGGCATGGAGAGGGCCGCCCGGGCGAGGCGGCGCTCGCGGTCGGCGATGCGCTCCTGTACGCCCTCGGGCTCGGCCTCGCCGTCGCCGCCGCGGGAACAATCGCGCTCCCCGCGCTGTTCGCGGCGATGCACACGCCGGCCGAGGTCACCGCGCTCGGCAAGATCTATCTCGGCACATACCTGCTCGGCGCCCCAGGAATTTTCTGCTACTTCGCCGTGGACGCCGCCTTCCGCGCGCAGGGCGACACGCGAACGCCATTGCTGCTGCTCGCCTCCTCGGTCGCGATCACGCTGGTCCTGGACCCCGTGCTCATCCTCGGGCTCGCCGGGGCCCCGCGCTTGGGCCTCGTCGGCGCGGCGATTGCGACGGTCTCCGTGCGCGGGGCTGCCTGCGTCGCCGGTGTTGGCCTGCTGGTCCGCCGCGGCATGGTGCGGTTTGCACATTTTGGGTCTCGTGCGCTTCGCGCACTCGCCACCATCTCGCGCATTGGCGCGCCGACGGCCCTGACAGGGGTGCTGTTCAGTCTCATATATGTCATTATCACCCGAACAGCGAGTCAGTTTGGGACGCCGG
>DASZFV010000259.1:0-3823 GCA_035939455.1 Polyangia bacterium | reverse complement strand
CGACGTCGACGTGCAGAACGTGCGAGAGGTCGCGTGGCGCGCCCTCAACAACATTGACGCCAAGCGCGACGTCTTCTTCGCCGAGGGGCCCATCGACGTGCTCGATCACGCCTCGTCGGCCTTCGGCTTCGGCGGCAAGCTAGGCGTGGACGCCACGCGCAAGTGGAAGGAAGAGGGCTTCACCCGCGAGTGGCCGGAGGTCCTCAAGATGACACCCGACGTGATCGCGCGCGTCGACGCCATCTACAAAGAGCTGGGGCTGCCGTGACGGGCAACCCGGCGACGACAGCGACGACGAGCCTCGCCGAGGGCGGCCACGACGTGCGCGGGATGTTCGACCGCGTCGCGGGGCGCTACGACGCCGCCAACCGGATCATGTCCGCCGGCGTCGACGGGCTCTGGCGCAAGAAGGCCATCGCGCGGCTGCTCGAGGGACTGGGAGGCACACCACGCTTGCTCGACCTCGGCGCGGGGACGCTCGACGGGGGCCTCGAGATCGTGCGCCGCGCGCCGGGCGCTCGCGTGGCGGCGGCAGATTTTTCGCGCGAAATGCTGCGCGCGGGCCGCAAGAAGCTCCCCGCGGGCATCGTCATCGAGACGCACGGCGCCGACGGGCACGCGCTGCCCTACCGCGACGCGACCTTCGACGGCGCGTTCTCGGCCTTCTGCGTGCGCAACCTGCGCGACCTGCCGCGCGCGCTCGCCGAGCTCCGGCGCGTCGTTCGGCCCGGCGGACGCCTCGCGATCCTCGAGTTCTTCCGGCCCGACAAGCCGCGCTTGTTCTTCGACCGCGTGTACAACGCCCACGTCCTGCCCCTCGTGGGCTGGGCCATCACTGGCGACCGCGAGGCCTATCGCTACCTGCCCGACTCCATCGCCCAGTTCCGCTCGCGCGGCGAGTTCGAGGCGCTGCTGCGCGCGGCGGGCTTCGGCGACGTCGCCGGCCAGCCGCTCTTCCCGTCGGGCGTCGCCTCTTTGGTGGTGGCGTCGTGAAGCTTGTCGTGGCCGTCGGCGGCGCCTCGGGCTCGATCTACGCGAAGCGTCTGCTGGAGGTGCTGGCCGCCAGCCAAATGAAGGACTTTCAAGCGGGAGTCGTGTTCTCGTCGTCGGGGGCGGAGGTGTGGAAGCACGAGCTCGGCGACGTGCCGCCCTATCCGTTCAAGCGCTACGGACTGCGCGACTTTCACGCGCCGTTCGCCTCGGGTTCGGCGGGCTGGGACGCCATGGTGGTGATCCCCTGCTCGACGGGCGGCCTGGCGCGCATCGCGCACGGCGTGTCCGACGACCTCATCGGGCGAGCCGCCGACGTCATGCTCAAGGAGCGCCGCAAGCTCGTGCTCGTCGTGCGGGAGACGCCGCTGTCGACCATCCACCTCGAGAACATGCTGGCCGTCACGCGCGCGGGCGCGGTCGTGCTGCCCGCGGCGCCCTCCTTCTACTCTGGCCCGACGACGATAGAGGCGCTGCTCGACACCGTCGTGGGCCGTGTCCTCGACCACCTTGGCCTGCCCAATCAGCTCATGCCGCGCTGGGGCGGCGGAGGCGCCACATGAGCGCCGGCGCCGACGCGACCTCGACCTCGATCCCCGCGGCGTCGGAAGCGCCGGCGCCGCCCATCGAGGATCTCTTCGCGCTCGGCCGACGGGCCGCCGCCGCGCGCGACGCGGCGCTCGGCCGGCGCGGCACGTTCGCCCGCTCGCGCCGGCTGTTGGGGTCTGGCGCCTGGCGCGGCCCGCGCGACGCCGGCGTGTCCTACGTCGAGGCGAGCGACTTGCCCGCACTCGGCGGCTGGACGGCGGCGCGCGCGGCCGGCGCGACGGTCGTCGTGGGCGACGACGTCGCGGCGCTGCGCGAGGCGGCCGGCGAAGGCGCGCGCGTCGTCTTGCGCGCGCCATTCCGCAGCGGAGAGCGCGAGGCCGCGCGCGCCGACCGTCTGCGCGCGCTCGCCGCCTCGAGTCTGCCGCTGTGGGGCGTGATCCCCACGCCCGAGGGCGAGCCGTACGGCCTCGACACGGTCCGCTTCACGGCGCTGTGTCGCCTCGCGCTGCCGGCCAGGTGTCACGTGCTGGCCGACGTCGAGCGCCTCGGCCCGCGGCTCGCGCAGATGTGCCTCGGCTTCGGCGCCGACGAACTCCTGGCGCCCATCGTGGGCGAGCGCGCCCTCCGCCTCGGCGACAACGCCAATAACCCCGCCCTCACGCGGAAAGAGGCGGTGACGCTCATCCGCGGCGCCGGGCTGGTTCCGGCCGAGCGACTTACGGGAGACCTCCTCGAGGAAATAGCCTGATGCCATCAACAAACGTCTTCCCCAGGATCCGAGACAAGGTGAAAGATGGAGAGCCGCTGTCCCTCGAAGATGGCATCGCGCTCTTCGAGCACCGCAACCTTCTCGAATTGGGATTGCTGGCGAATGAAGTCCGCGAGCGCCTGCACGGCGAGCGCACGTACTTCAACCGCAACCTCCACATCAACGCCACGAACGTCTGCGAGGCGAGCTGCCGCTTCTGCTCGTTCGCGCGCCTCGAGGACGGCAAGCCGGGCGCCTATACGATGTCGCACGCCGAGGCCTGGGCGAAGCTGCAGACGCGCCTGGACGCGCGCGACCCGATCACCGAGGTCCACATCGTCAACGGCCTGCACCCTGGCCTTCCGTTCGAGTACTACACGGAGCTCCTCGCGGGTTTGAAGCGGCTGGAGCCGAGCATCCACCTCAAGGCGTTCACGGCCGTCGAGATCTTCTACTTCCACAAGAAGTACGGCCTGCCCATCGCCGAGGTCATCACGCGCCTGCGCGTCGCGGGCCTCGACTCGATCCCGGGCGGCGGCGCCGAGATCTTCGCGGCGCGCGTGCGCAAGAAGATCTGCGACGACAAGTGCACCGCCGACGAGTGGCTCGAGGTCCACCGCACGGCGCATGGGCTCGGCCTGCGGTCGAACTGCACGCTGCTCTACGGTACGATCGAGACCGTCGAGGAGCGCGTCGATCACATGCTGCGCCTGCGCGCGCTGCAGGCCGAGACGCGCGGCTTCCAGACCTTTATCCCGCTGGCGTTTCACCCCGACAACAACGCCCTCATGAAGCTGCCCGGCCCGACGGGCGTCGAGGACCTGCGCACGTACGCCGTGGCGCGCCTCGTCCTCGACAACATCCCGCACCTCAAGGCCTACTGGATCATGCTGGGCGTTAAGACGGCGCAGTCGGCGCTCTGGTTCGGCGCCGACGATCTCGACGGCACCGTCCAGGAGGAGAAGATCTATCACATGGCCGGCGCCGAGACGCCGCAAGCCATGAGCCCGGCCGAGATCGTCCGGATTATCCGGAACGCCGGCCGTACCCCCGTCGAGCGCGACACGCTCTACAACGTCGTGGCCGAGGGCGAGGCGCTCGTTTCGGACAAGCCGTTCCGCCGCGACGTGCGCCGCCACGTGCTCGAGGTCGTGCCGTGAGCGGCGCCCGGAAGCTGCGCGTCGCGGCCGTCTCCTTCCTCAACGCGCGGCCCATCACCTACGGGCTCGAGCGCGGCATCGGCCAGGATCGCTTCGACCTGTCGTTCGAGCTGCCGTCGCGCTGCGCACAGCTCCTCGCGGCGGGCGAGGTCGACCTCGGCCTCATCCCGACGGCGGCCTACGCCGAATCGCCCACCCCGCTGCGCGCTGTCCCTGGTATCGCCATCGCGAGCTTCGGCCCCGTGCGCACCGTGCTGCTCGTCAGCGACGTGCCGTGGACGGAGCTCGACGAGATCGCGCTCGACGGCGCCTCGCGCAGCTCGGCGGCGCTCCTCAAGCTCCTGTGCCGCGAGCGCGGCGTCGCGCCACGGTTCCG
>DASZFV010000258.1:0-2960 GCA_035939455.1 Polyangia bacterium | reverse complement strand
GTGGTCTTCATGGGCATGGGCGAGCCGCTGCTCAACTACGAGAACGTCATGCGCGCCGCACGCATCCTTTGCGACCCGGCCGGTCCCGCCATCGGCGCCAAGGCCATCTCGATCTCGACGGCGGGCGTCGTGCCCGCGATCCGCCGCTTCACGGCCGAGGGCCACCACTATCGCCTGCTCGTCTCGATGGGCGCGCCCACCTCCGAGGAGCGCCGCGCCCTCATGCCGATCGAGAACCGCTGGCCCCTGCCCGAGCTCATGGACGCCGTGCGCGCCCACGCGGCGGCCACGGGCCAGCGCATCCCCATCGCCTACGTCATGATCGGCGGCGTCAACACGTCGCCAAGACACGCGCGCGATCTCGCGGCGCTCGTGAAGGGCCTGCGCGTCAAGCTCAACCTCATCGACGTCGTCGACGAGACGGGCCAGTACCGCCCTCCCACGCCCGAAGAGCTCTCGACCTTCCGTGACGCCCTCGACGCCCTCGGAGCGCCCGTCGTGCGCCGCTACTCGGGCGGGAAGGACATCGCCGCAGCGTGCGGGACGCTCGCGGCCTCGCGGGTGGGTGGCGAGCTCATACCCCTGGGCCTGGGGCCTCGGGGAGGCTCGCTCACTCGCTGAGGCTCGCGTCGAGCCCGGAGGACTCAGTTCGATGAAGGGAGGCTGATACCACGCGCCAACGAGCGCTCTATGAGCAGAGGTAGGGGCACGGGGAGTCCTCCGCCGGGCGGGGCGCGAGGCGCGGCCCACCGCGCGGAACTCGTCGCGAGACGCGATCCGCGACTGCTTGGGACGCGCGGAGGCACGAGGCGAGCGTAGCGAGCGAGCAAGTTCCCCTGCAGCCGCAGCCCCACCCGGGCTCCGAGGTCACCGACGCCGGGGCTTGGCGGGCTCGCACAACAGGGCTCGGCCGGCGAGCTCCTTGCCCGTGAGGGCGTCGCACACGCCCACCGCGTCCTCGGCACGCACGTTGATATACGTGTGCGTGTTCATGATGTCGAGCTCGGGTGGGCTCCCGAGAGTCACGTGGGCCGAGAGGAGGTCGAGCACGTCGCGCTCCGAGGCGCCGTCCTTGCGGCCGAGGTTCAGGTAGAGGCGCGCCGTCCCGGGCAACAGCTCCTCGGGCCCGCGCGCGCGCGGCGGTGCGATGACCGGACCGGCGCTTTCGCCGGCGGGCGCTGCGGTCGGAGCGCTGGGCGGCCGCTGCGCTCCGGCCTCCCCGCGCTCCTCGCTCCACACTTCCCAGAACTCCTTCTCCGTCGGAGCGCTGTCGTTGCGCAGCGGGGCGGGGCCGCGCCGCGCGGGGCGGCGGTCGCGCGGGCCGCGCTCCTCGCGCGCCGGACGATCATCGGCGGGGCGTTCCGCCGCTGCCGGCGCGGGTGACTGTCTCGCGTCTGGGCCGGCGGAGGGCGGCGCGGCGGGCGGCGGCGCGGTCGCCGCGGCGGGCGCGCCCTCGGAGGGCCGCGTCTCTCGCCAATCGCGGCGGATGTCGCGCTCGGCCGGCGGGGGTCCGGGGCTCGCGTCGGCGCGGTCGCGCTCCCGCGGTCGATCGCGGTCGCTTCCGCGCGGACGATCGCGATCGCGCGGCCGCTCGCGCTCACGACCGCGGTCGTAAGACTCGGTGCGGGCCGCCGGCGCCGCCACGGGCGCGGGCGGCTTCGGGAGCGCCGGCATGTTCTCGACGTCCTTGAAGGATCGCGCGAGCAGCGCCGCGATGAGGCGCTCGCCGTCGACGGCGCTCGTCAGTCGCCGCGCGAGGCCGCGCCACTCGGCCCCAGGATCGGCCAAGAGCGCTGCCCGCAGCACCGAGACGCGCTCGCCCTCGCGACGCGATCGGATCTCCGTTTCCGAAGGAAGGGCGCGCTCTTCGGGGCGGATCTTGTAGAGGAGCTTGAGGTAGTAAAAGGAGCCGACCTCGGTGGGCCCGATGAGGGAGACGGCCGTGCCGTTCTTCCCCGCGCGGCCAGTGCGGCCCGTGCGGTGGACGTAGATCTCGGGCGACTCGGGGAACGTGTAGTTGAAGACATGCGAGAGCGCCTCGATGTCGATGCCGCGCGCCGCGACGTCGGTGGCGACGAGATATTTGATGCCGCCCGCGCGCATGCGCCCGAGCACGCGCTCGCGGTCGGTCTGCGCGAGGTCCGACGAGATCGCCTCGGCGTCGTGGCCGTGCTTGCGCAGGAACTCGGCGACGCGTCCCGTCTCCTCGCGCGTGTTGCAGAAGATGATCGCCGACTTCGGATCCTCGAACGCCAGAATGCGCAGGAGCTCGGTCTCGCGCTGAACCGCGGGGATCGAGTAGTAGAGGTGCTTGATCTCGTGGACGCCGATGTAGTCGCCCGAGAGCTTGAGGAACTCGGGGTTGCGCAGGAACCGGCGCGACAGCCGCTGGATGCCCTCCGGCACCGTGGCCGAGAAGAGCAGGGTCTGCCGCGTGGGCGGCGTCTCCTCGAGGATCGTCTCGATGTCCTCCTGGAAGCCCATGGACAGCATCTCGTCGCACTCGTCGAGGACGGCCACGCGCACGCGGTCGAGGCGGAGCGTGCCGCGCCGGAGGTGATCGAGCACACGGCCCGGCGTGCCGCACACGATCTGGCCGCCCGCGCGGAGTTGCTCGACCTGCCGCCCCATGGGCGCGCCGCCGTAGACGGGAACGACCGTCATGCCGGCATACGCGCAGATCTTGGCCAGCTCGGCCGCCACTTGCAGCGCGAGCTCGCGCGTCGGCATGAGGACGATGGCCTGCACGAACTTGTCCTCCGGGTTGACGATTCCGTTCGCGAACGGGATTCCGAACGCCGCCGTCTTGCCCGAGCCCGTGCGGGACTGGACCATGAGGTCGCGGCCCGCCGTGATGAGCGGGAGGGTGACCGTCTGTACGGGCATCGGCTCCGAGAAGCCCATCTCCTCGACGGCGCGCAGCACCTCCGCGCGCAGGCCGAGCTCCGCGAAGGTGGGGC
>DASZFV010000257.1:0-6216 GCA_035939455.1 Polyangia bacterium | reverse complement strand
AGGGCGACGACAGCCTTCGATTTCCGGATGGCCTTGGGGGACTGCGGGGACGGCATTTTCGGGCCGGAAAATGTATCACGGGTGGTCCCCGGCCGGCAGGGGCGGTACATTGAGACTCCATGTCGCGCTCAGTGTTTCGCTGCATCGCCGGCTGCCACGGCGACCACGCCCTCGACGAGGTCATCTACAAGTGCCCGAAGTGCGGCGACCTGCTCGAGGTCGTCCACGATCTCGAGACGCTGAAGCGGCGCAGCGCCGCCGCCTGGATCAAGCTCTTCGACGAGCGCTACCTGCGCACGCAGTGGCCCTACGGCTCGGGCGTCTGGGGCAAGAAGGAGTGGGTTCAGCCGCACGTCGACGACGAGAACGTCGTCTCGATGCTCGAGGGCGGCACGAACCTGCTCTGGGCCGATCGTTACGGCAAGCAGCTCGGCCTCACAGACCTGTGGATCAAGCAATGCGGCGTCTCGCACACGGGGTCCTTCAAGGATCTGGGCATGACGGTCCTCGTCTCGACGGTCAAGCAAATGATCTCCGAGGGCAAGAACGTCCACGCCGTCGCGTGCGCCTCGACGGGCGACACCTCGGCGGCGCTCGCGGCCTACGCGGCGGCCGCCGGCATCCACGCCATGGTGATCCTGCCGCGCGGCAAGGTCTCGACGGCGCAGCTCGTGCAGCCGCTCGCCAACGGCGCGACCGTGCTCGCCATCGACGGCGACTTCGACGCCTGCATGGAGATCGTCAAACGCCTCGCCGAAGAGGAGGGCGTCTACCTCGCGAACAGCATGAACAGCCTGCGCGTCGAGGGCCAGAAGACGGTTTCGATCGAGATGGTCCAGCAGTTCGACTGGGAGGTGCCCGATTGGGTCATCATCCCGGGCGGCAACCTCGGCAACGTCAGCGCCCTCGGCGCCGGCTTCTCGATGATGAAGGAGCTCGGCCTCATCCAGAAGTTGCCGCGCATCTGCGTCGCGCAGGCCGAGGCGGCCAACCCGCTCTACCAGGCCTACAAAGCCGGGTGGGACAAGTTCAGGGCCGTGACCGCCAAGCCCACGCTGGCGTCGGCCATCCAGATCGGCAACCCCGTGAGCGTGCGCAAGGCCGTCAAGACGCTGCAGACGTTCAACGGCGTCGTCGAGCAGGCATCGGAGGCGGAGCTTTCGGACGCGGCGGCGCGCGCCGACCGCACGGGCCTCTTCAACTGCCCGCACACGGGCGTCGCGCTCGCGGCGCTCGAGAAGCTCGTCGCGCGCGGCGAGATCGGCCGGAGCGAGCGTACCGTCGTCGTGAGCACCGCCAACGGCCTCAAGTTCACCGACTTCAAGGTCCAGTATCACGAGAGGAAGCTCGCGGCCGTTCCCGATCCGAAATTCGCGAACGCGCTCCAGTTGCTGCCCAACGACTACGTCGCCGTGCGCGACGCCGTGAGGCGCGAGCTCAAGACCTGAGCTTTGCGGCTCAGCGCGCCGTCGCGAGATCCTCGCCCGCGGCCGCGCCGGCGGGCGGGCGTATGCCGAGCAGTGACGCCGCCGTTCGGGTGAACGCGGCGGCGGCTACGGGTGCGTCGCGCGTCGCGCCGGCCTTTGCGCGTCCGGGCGCGCGCAAGAGAAGCGGCACGGCGCGGTCATAAAGGTACGGCGAGCCGTGGTTGGTGCCGAAGCTGGGGACGAGGTCCGCCTCGAAGAACGCGCCCGGCGCGACGACGAGGTAGAGGTCAGCGGGGCCGCCCGGATCGATGGCGCGGCAGACGAGCTCGGCGAGCGACTCGCCGCCGGAGGCGCAGCCTCGCGGGTGCGGGAGGCGGGTGTCCTCGACGGCGCTCACGCCGAGCGGGCGCAGCGCCGCTCCGGCCGCGCGCACGAGCCGCACGCGCTCCGGCCCCGCGAGCGCGCGACCGCGCGCCGTCAGATAGATGAGCGGCTCGGAGAACCCGCGTACCCAGGGTCCGGGCCCGAGCTCGCCCGTGATTGCCTCCTCGAGCGCCGTGACGAGCGTCGTCGGCGATAGGCGTCGCCGCGGCTCGCAGGTGCGCTCCCACGGATCGAGGCCGGGCTTGTTGTGCGGCGGGCAGCTCAAGCCCGCGGCTTCGGGCCCGACCTCGGGCAGCGCGCCGCCGCCGTGATCGCTCGTCAGCAGCACGGCGTACCCGCTGGGACCCACGGCGCGATCGGCGTCGGCGAGCAGCGTCGCGAGTCGCCGGTCGAGCTCGAGCAGCTCGGCCCACGCCTCCCAGGACTGCGGCCCGAAGACGTGCTGGACGTAGTCGTTCGAGGAGAGCGAGAGCGCGAGGAGGGCCGGCGGCGCGCTCTGCCCGCCGCGCGTCGCCGTCCCGATCTCCGCGAGCGCGGCGCGCGCGAGCGCGAACAGCACGCGATCGCCGAGCGGCGTGGCGCGCATGGCCTTCGTCGAAGGGACGGCGTGGGGGAAGACGCGCCCGAGACCGTCGAGGTTGCCCTCGCCGTCCTGATCGTCCAGCGTCTCGGCGTGCTCCGCGACGAAGGCGCCGTCGGCGGCGTCGAGCGCCCAGCCGCCCGCGCGCGCCGCGGCGACGGCGGCGCCGTCCGCGAGCGGCGCGACCCACGGCGGGGGCAGCGGGAACGCCGTCGAGGTCACGAACGTCCCGCTCGCGACGTCGAGCCAAAGCGCGACTGTCGGTCGGCGGCCCGCCGCCGGCAGCGCGCCGCGATCCTTGAGCGAGAAGCTGTACACGCGCGCGCCTGGTGCCTGCGCGACGAGGGCGTCCGCCAGAGTCTCGACGTGCAGGCGCGCGAGCGAGCTCCCCGGCCGATCGATCATCCTGCCGTCGCCGTCCACGAGGCGCGTCCGCTCGTCGAGCAAGATCGACCGCGGCCTGTCGTCGCGACCGAGCGTCTCGTTCGCGAAGATGCCGCTTTCGCGCGGGGCCGCGCCCGTGTACAGCGCGGCGTGGCCGGGCGCCGTGTCGGTCGCGGCGTGCGTGTAGCGAAGCTCGGCCGTCAGACCTTCGCGCCGCAGCCGCGCGAAGCCGCCGGTCTCTGGGAGCCGCGGCCAGCGCGTCTTGGCCATCCACGACGCCATTTGATCAACGACGATCGTGATGAGCACGCGCGGCGCCGCCAGGGGCCGGGGCGCGTTCACGGCGGGCGCGCGGCAGCCGGCAGACGCCGCCAGCAAGATCGCCGTTCCGGCAGTCCGCCAGCGCCTCATCGAGGCGCATCGTACCCATTCTCCCGCACGCCACCTACCTACCTTGTGCTACAGTGAACCGTTTGTTTGTATTTCTGGAAATTCCGCGTCCCCAGGCGGGTTTGCGGGTAACCCGAGGTAACTTCAGATGACGTCGATTCACGCTCCCGGTCCGAGGGGTCTCTATGACCCGCGTCACGAGCATGACGCCTGTGGCGTCGGCTTCGTCGTCGACCTGCGGGGCCGTAAGTCGTCGAATATCGTCAAGAATGCCATCCAGGTCCTGTTGAACCTCAAGCACCGCGGCGCCTGCGGGTGTGAGGTGAACACCGGAGATGGCGCCGGCATCCTCCTCCAGGTCCCGCACAAGTTCCTGGCCGGCCAATGCGACCGCCTCGGGATCAAGCTGCCCCAGCCGGGACACTACGGCGTGGGCGTGGTGTTCCTGCCCACGGCCGCCGAGAGCCGGCAAGCCTGCGAGCGCATCTTCGAGCAAACGGTGCGCGAGGAGGGCCAGCTCTTTCTCGGCTGGCGCGACGTCCCTACCGACAACTCGATGCTCGGTCCGACAGCGGTGAAGTCGCAGCCGGTCATCCGTCAGCTGTTCGTGGGCCGCGGTGCCTCGATCGAGACCGACGAGGCCTTCGAGCGCAAGCTCTACGTTATCCGGCGCCGCGTGCGCCAGGCCGTGCGCCGCTCGGAGATTCCCGAGCGCGGACACTTCTACATCCCCAGCCTCTCGGCGCGCACCGTCGTCTACAAGGGGATGCTGAACCCCGACCAGCTCGCCCATTTCTTCCCCGACCTGCAAAGCGACGAGGTGGAGTCCGCGCTCGGGCTCGTTCACTCGCGCTTCTCGACCAACACGTTCCCGAGCTGGTCGCGCGCGCATCCCTACCGGATGATCGCGCACAACGGCGAGATCAACACGCTGCGTGGCAACGTGAACTGGATGCACGCGCGCGAGAGCCTCTTCCAGTCGAAGGTGTTCGGCGAGGACCTCAAGAAGTGCCTGCCCGTCGTCGACACCGACGGCAGCGACTCGGGCATGTTCGACAACGTGCTCGAGCTACTCGTGCTCGCGGGGCGGTCGCTGCCGCACGCCATGATGATGATGATCCCCGAGCCGTGGTCGAACCACGAGTCGATGTCGCAGGAGCGCAAGGACTTCTATGGATTTCACGGGTGCCTCATGGAGCCATGGGACGGCCCTGCGTCGGTGGCGTTCACGGACGGCATCCGCATCGGCGCGACGCTCGACCGCAACGGGCTGCGCCCCTCGCGCTACTACGTCACGAAGGACGGGCTCGTCGTCATGGCGTCCGAGGTCGGCGTGCTCGACATCCCGCCCGAGCGCATCCTCGAGAAGGGCCGGCTGCAGCCGGGCCGCATGTTCCTCGTCGACACCAGCCAGGGCCGCATCATCGGCGACGACGAGATCAAGAGGGAGATCGCGAGCGCGCACCCCTACGGGCTGTGGCTCAAGGACAACATGATCTCGCTCGGCGACCTGCCGAAGCCACCCGTCGTCATCGAGCCCGATCACGAGACGGTGCGCCGGCGCCAGGAGGCCTTCGGCTACACGACCGAGGACATGAAGGTCCTCGTCGGTCCCATGGCCACCGACGGCGTCGAGGCCACGGGCTCGATGGGCACCGACACGCCGCTCGCCGTGCTGTCGAACAAGTCGCAGCTCCTCTTCAATTACTTCAAGCAGCTCTTCGCGCAGGTGACGAACCCGCCGGTCGACGCCATCCGCGAGGAGATCATCATGGCCGTCGACACGTCGATCGGCCCAGAGGGGAACCTGCTCGAGCCCACGCCCGAGTCGGCGCGGCAGATCGAGCTGCCCACGCCCGTGTTGCGCAACGAGGAGCTCGAGAAGCTCCGGAACCTCTCGGGCAAGAACGGGTCGCACGGCTTCAAGAGCGTGACCTTGCCGATGCTCTACGACGTCAAGGCGGGGGGCCGCGGGCTCGAGGCCGGCGTCGCCGAGCTGCGGCGGGCGGCCTCGCAGGCCATCGCCGACGGCAACAACATCATCATCATCTCGGACCGCGGCCACGACGCCGACCGCGCGCCCATCCCGTCATTGTTGGCGGTGGCCGCCGTTCAACATCACCTGCTGCGCGAGGGCACGCGCACGCGCGTCGGCCTCGTCGTCGAGAGCGGCGAGCCGCGCGAGGTGCACCACTTCGCGCTGCTGCTCGGCTATGGCGCGAGCGCCATGAACCCGTACCTCGCCTTCGAGAGCATCCACGACCTCACTCGCCAGGGCATGCTCCCAGGCGGCGACGCCGACCGCGCCGAGCAGAAGTACGTCAAGGCGGTCAACAAGGGGATCGTCAAGGTGTGCTCGAAGATGGGCATCTCGACGATCCAGAGCTATCACGGCGCGCAGGTCTTCGAGGCGGTGGGTTTGAGCTCGACGTTCGTCGACGAGTACTTCACGTGGACGGCCTCGCGCGTGGGCGGCATCGGCATCGACGAGGTCGCCGAGGAGGTGCGCCAGCGGCACGCGCGCGCCTTCCCCGATCGCCCCATGCCCTCGCCCACGCTCGATCCGGGCGGGCAATACCAGTACCGGCGCAACGGCGAGTACCACCTCTTCAACCCCGAGAGCATCCACAAGCTGCAGTACGCCTGCCGCGAGGGGAATTACTCCGTCTTCAAGGAGTACTCGAAGCTCATCGACGACCAGGCGGCGCACCTCGCGACCTTGCGCGGGCTCATGCGCGTCAAGTCCGCACGCAAGCCCGTGCCCATCGCCGAGGTCGAGTCGGTCGAGACGATCGTCAAGCGCTTCAAGACGGGCGCGATGTCGTACGGCTCGATCAGCAGCGAGGCGCACGAGACGCTCGCCATCGCCATGAACCGCATCGGCGGCAAGAGCAACACGGGCGAGGGCGGTGAGGATCCCGCGCGCTTCACGCCCGACGCCAACGGCGACTCGCGCCGCAGCGCCATCAAGCAGGTCGCCTCGGGGCGCTTCGGCGTCACGAGCCACTACCTGGTCAACGCCGACGAGATCCAGATCAAGATGGCCCAGGG
>DASZFV010000256.1:0-1944 GCA_035939455.1 Polyangia bacterium | reverse complement strand
GACCGACAGGAGGGCGATCAAAAGAGGAAACCGACTGCGCATGTCGTGACGTCGACTCTGAGGTTATCCGAACGGAGGTAGCGTTCATAGCCGATGTCGAGGTGGAGGTCGCGCGCGCGTCGTGAAAGCGGCAGATCGAGGAGCAGGGCACCGCCGAAGGTCTGGGCGTGCAGCCTCGCGAGGTCGCTGTCCGAGGTGCGGAACCCGAGCCCCGCCAGGTCGCCCGCGATCGTGAAGAAGCCTGGCGCCGATTGCCAGTGAATGCGGTAGTTGGCACGCAGCGTGAGGCCCGCGGGCAGCCGTTGCGCCAGCGTCCCCTCGCTCGAGTGCGCCGCGATGCCCCATGAGTCCAGGTAAGCGCGGTACGAGAGCGTGAGCGCGCCGTTCCACGGCAGCCACTGCGCGACACGGGCCGTGGCCGCGTTGCGCAGGCGGTGGCCCGGCAGGCGCTCCTCGCCGCGTGATCCGTCTGCGAGCAGCACGCTGCTCCAGGTGTTGCCGAGGGTGCCAACTTGGATGGTGCCGCCATAAGAGAAGTTGGCGAGCGTCGTCGCGGACAAGACCTGCGTGACGTCGAAGTTGAGGTTCGTCGTCGAGCGCGTCGCGCGTCCGTGTCGATTGCCATCGAGGCTGAAGCGGTCGAACCAGTCGAGGATCTGGTTGGCGCTCACGCCCACGACGGTGTTGTCCTCTGCGAACGAGCGCGAGGCGCCGAGGCCCACGATCCACGACTCGAATGGCTCCTCGATGTGGAATGCGGCGCGCATCGTGAAGTCCGTCGCGCGGTCCCAGTGGTACGTCGTGAACGTGTCGACGCTGCCGGAGGGCGTCGAGCGCGAGGCCGTCGTCACCGTGTCGACGGCGTCGTAAGGCCGCCCATAGCGCGAGTGATCGGGCGACGCGGCCGTCACGATATCGACGGGGATCCAGACGCGCTCCGTGACGCGCTCGCCGAGGCGCGCCGTGACCTCGGCCTGCGGCTGCTCGACGCGCGCCCACTCCGACCCGGGCGCGCCCGGCGGTCCGGCCGCGGACTGGTAGCCGAGGCCCGTCTGCAAGAACTGCGTGTAGCGAAGCCTCACGGACTCGATCTCGTAGGGCGGCGCCGTCGACGTCACGACGGTGAGGAGGGTCAGCAGGGCCGGCGTGGACGTCACTGACAGGCACAGCCTCCGCCCGCCGGCGTGCCGTCGCCTCCCGCGGCGGCCTCGCGCGAGCCGTACAGCTTCTGGTGCGCGTGCGCGTCCAGCCCATCGGTCTGGAAGCGCATCATCGGGTCGGCGAGGTGCTTGCGTCGGTTCTGCGGCACGACGACGCAACCCGCGAAGGCCGTCGCGAGCGCGAGCGTCACGACGGCGGCGAACGCCGCGAGGCCGCGCGCGATAGGGGGCGGCGGCGTCACGGCGTCGACCGCGTCGGGCTCGAGAAGAAGCTGTCGAATACGCCGATTGCCGAGGCGAACATCGCCGATGTCAGGAGCGTGCCGAAGGCGACGCGCTGCCGGTTGAGGTGGGGCGCGTAGAAAGGATCCGTCGCCTCCATGACGATGAGCGTCGCCGCCGAGGTCGCGGCCGACACGGCGCCGAAGACCGTCGCGCGCCGCCAGCGCCGCTGCAGGCCGTGGGAGACCCAGGGCGCCGCCGCGAAGCCGGCCGCCATGATGACCGTGCCTGCCGTCTCGAGGTCGGTGCGGTCGCTCTGCGACCACAGCGCGCAGCCCACGACGAAGGGCACGAAGGCCGTCAGCACGCCGGCGACGAGGGGCGCGCCGCCGCTCGGCGCGCGGGCGGGACCGAGCGGCTCGACGAGAATCGTCGCCGAGGCAGGCGCGGCCGCGCGCGGCGGCACCGCCGCCGGGACGGGCTCGGCGGTCTGGAGAGGCGGCTCGGCGGTCTGGAGAGGCGGCTCGGCGGTCTGGAGGGGCGGTTCGGCGGTCTGGAGAGG